>NZ_JBEYVO010000006.1:0-74170 GCF_040644055.1 Streptomyces sp. NPDC047043 | reverse complement strand
GAGCGTCGGCGACCGACGGCAAGGCGGCTGGGGCCCCCTGGGGGCGCGCGTTGCCTGGGCCCGCGACGCCGAGCCGATGCGCCGGCCGGGCCCTGGGTCATCTCGATGCCGAGAGTGGGAGAGCGTGCGGCTGCACGGCGGAGGAGGGAGTCCACGCGGAGCGTCGGCGACCGACGGCAAGGCGGCTGGGGCCCCCTGGGGGCGCGCGTTGCCTGGGCCCGCGACGCCGAGCCGATGCGCCGGCCGGGCCCTGGGCCATCTCGATGCCGAGAGTGGGAGAGCGCGCGGCTGCACGGCGGAGGAGGGAGTCCACGCGGAGCGTCGGCGACCGACGACAAGGCGGCTGGGGCCCCCTGGGGGCGCGCGTTGCCTGGGCCCGCGACGCCGAGCCGATGCGCCGGCCGGGCCCTAGCCCTGGCCCCGCGGGTACCTCGTAAGCCAGCCCGGTGAGGATCCTGCGGGGCCGTGCAGGGCCGGGCCCTGGGTCATCTCCATGGCGAAGTCGTCGGCCAGTTCCAGCAGGGTCGGGCGGCCCTCCAGTTCGGCCAGCCAGGCCGGCGGGAGGGCCGTTTCGCCGTGCAGGGCGCCGAGCAGGCCGCCGGTGAGTGCGCCCGCCGCACCGGAGGGGCCGTCGTGGTTGACGGCGAGGCACAGTCCGTGCCGGACGTCCTCGCCGACCAGCGCGCAGTACACGGCGGCCGCCAGCACCCCCTCCGCCGTACCGTCCCCCGCGAGTTCGGCCACCCGGGCCGGCGTCGGCATGCCCTGCCGTACCGCCCCCAGGGCGTGCTGCAGGGCGTCCGAGACCGACTGGTGCCCCGGGCGCGCGGCGAGCAGCGCGAGGGCCCGCTGGACGGCGCCGTCGAGGCTCTCGCCGCGGGCCAGCCCGTGCACGATCACGGCGTACGCGCCCGCCGACAGGTACGCCATCGGGTGCCCGTGGGTCTGCGCCGCGCACTCCACCGACAGCTGCATGACCAGCTGCGGCTCCCAGCCGACCAGCAGCCCGAAGGGCGCGGAACGGGTGGCCGCCTCGGGCCCGACCTCGGTGGGGTTCTTGGGCGCGTCCAGGGTGCCCATGTTCTCGTCCCCGAACCCGAGGAGCAGCGAGCGGGTCGGGTCCCGCCGGGCGTACAGCCATTCCTCCCGGGCCAGCCACCCGTCGTCCTTGCGGCGCTCGTCGGGCCCCCAGTCGCGCTGGGTGGCCGCCCAGCGCAGATACGCGCGGTGCAGGTCGGTCGGCGGGTGCCAGGCGCCGGTGTCCCGTCTGACCTGGGCGCGTATCAGCCCGTCGACGGAGAAGAGGGTGAGCTGTGTGAGGTGGGTGACGGCGCCGCGTCTGCCGTACGCGAAGGCGAGGTCCACGACGCCCTCGGCACCGTACGCCTCCCTGATCCCGTCGAGGTCGAGCCCGTCCACGGGCGCCCCCAGCGCGTCCCCGACGGCGGCCCCGAGCAGCGTCCCCCGCACCCGGCTGCGGAAATCCTGCTGTTCGACACGGCCCCATATGGCCCCGGCTGTCGCACTCACCAAGACCTCCCCGATGGCACCGCCCGACTCATGACAGCTCAGCACTGTAATCGAACGGGAACGGTCCGTTCAGGGGGCGATTTGGTATGGGGCATGTGGCCGGAGTGATCCCGAGTGGTCGGTTGTCGACGGATGTCCGGCTCGTACCCTGAGGAAATGACGCGGGATCTGTCCGACCGGCTCCGTGCCGTCGTCGATGCGCTGCCGCTGCGCGAGGGGATGCGGGTCCTGGAGATCGGCTGCGGGCCCGGCGCCGCGGCCCGTGAGGTCGTCCGCAGGATCGGGGACGGTCACGTCCACGCGATCGACCGTTCGCCCCGCGCGCTCGACCGGGCCGTGGCGGGGTCCGCGGCGGAGATCGCGTCCGGCCGTCTGGTCTTCGAGCTGGTGGCCGCGGAGGACTTCACACTGCCGGCGGGCGGGCGCCCGTTCGACCTGGCCTTCGCGGTCAGGGTGGGAGCCCTGGACGGCCGCCACCCCGAGGCGGGCGGCCGCGCCCTGGCCCGGATCGCCGCCGCCCTCACGCCGACGGGACGGCTGATGGTCGGGGACGGGGCGGTCATGGCTGAGCTCCGGCTGCCGCGCTGACGTGCGGTTCTACTGGATGGCGTCCCGGGCCTGCGTGACCGCCGTCAGGTAGGGGGCAAGGCGGGTTCCGTCGGCCTCGGGGCTCTGGAGGAGTTCGGTGAGGATGCCTGCGAGCTCCGCGAGCTCGTCCCAGTCGGGGGTCAGGGCCAGGAACTCCGCCAGGCCCTGGTCTGCCTCCGCCCAGTCGCCGAGAGCGCAGGCGATGAAGCATCGGCCCTCCGCACGCTCCAGCTCGCTCAGTTCACCATCGCGCACGAGCCGGAGCAGCTCCCGCCACCGCGGCTCCGCGGCCCGTAGTCCCTCGGAACGGCTGATGGTGAGCGCCAGTTGGAGGGCGCCGAAGGGCGGATGGGACGTGCACAGGGCCTCGGCGATCCGTCGGGCCTGCGCCCACTGCCCGCGGTGGCGGTGCACCTCGGCGCGGAGGTCGTCCAGGTCGTCCTCGGGCACCGCCCGTTCCGCCGCCTCGGCGAGCCGGGTCGTCGCCTCGTCCCAGCGGCCGGACAGGATCAGCACCTCCACGGCCCTTCGGCGCGCCCAGACCGGCTCCTCGTCCAGGGCGACGCACCGGTCCAGATCGGCCACCGCCTGCTCGCTCCGCCCGATCACCACCAGGACCCGCGCCCGCCGGCCGTAGGCCCACGCGTACTCCGGATCCAGCTCCAGGGCCCGGTCCAGACACCGGAGAGCCTCCTGGTACTCCTTCCGTGAGCGGTGGACCGCTGCGAGACCGGCCAACGTGGGTTCGTAGTCGGGATTCCGTTCCAGGACGCGGCGGAAGACGGCGATCGCGTCCTCGTAGCGGTCCTCGATCCGGTACTCCTCCCCCAGGTCGTGGCTGAAGGACTCGACATCGGGAGCCAGGCCGACCGCCCGGTGCAGGTCCTCGAACATGCCCTCCCGGTCGCCCAGCCGCCCGCGCACACGGGACCGCATCCACACGGCCCAGGCGTAGTCGGGCTTCAGCTCGACGGCACGGTCGAGGTCGGCCAACGCCTCCTCCTCCCGGCCCAGTTCGTGGAGGGCCGCTCCCCTGCTCGCCAGGGCCGAGGGGTAGTCGGGCTTGAGGGAGACGGCCCGGCCCAGCTCGGCGACGGCGTCCTCGAAACGGCCCGCGAGACGGTAGACGTCGCCCCGTTCCGACGCGATCCACGCCGCGTCCGGTGCCTTCGCGACCACGCGGTCGAACTCGGCGAACGCCTGGTCCAGTTCGCCCCGGGAACGGCGCAGGCGGGCCCGGCGCACCAGCGTCCACAGGTCGTCCCCGTCGATGCTCAGCGCCCGGTCGAAGTCGGCGAGCGAGGCGTCGTACCGCCCCAGAGTGTGCCGGCACACGGCTCGCCCGGTCAGCGCGGCGGCGTCGGTCGGGTCGAGGGCGATGGCCCGGTCGAAGTCGGCGACGGCCTCCTCGAAGCGGGCCGCCAGCCGATAGGTCTCCGCGCGCTCGGCGATGATCCACCCGATGTCGGGGGCCAGTTCGGCCGCCCGGTCGAAGGCGGCCAGCGCCGCCGGGAAGTCGTCCATCAGCTGGAGCGTGAGACCGCGACCGTAGTGGGCCAGTTCCTGCTGCGGATCGAGTTCGACCGCGTGATCCAGCTCCGCCAGTGCCCGTGCGTACTCCCGGTTGCGGCGCAGTTCCCTGGCTCGCAGCACATGCGACAGCGCCCGGCCGTCGGCATCGAGTCCCGGACGGGCCAGCAGCAGGTCCATCGCCCTGGTCGCCCCGGACTCGTCGTCCGCGAGCGCCTCGCCCAGTTCCCGGCCCCAGGCGAGCAGGACCTGGTGCTCCGTCGCGGCGCCCGCGTCCTCCAGCATCCGCGCCCAGCTGCGGCCGACGACCTCGTCCGCGTCATGGCAGGCCTCGACGAACCGCCGCAGCGCGTCGGCGAGCGCCGCGGGCGGGCGGGCGCAGAGCAGGTGGTACGTCTCCTCCAGCAGGAGTGCGCGCCACTCCTCGTCCGACCACAGGCCCTCGTCCTCCCGGCCGGCCTCGGCGTCGGCGCGCCACTCGCCGTAGGCCTCCGCCAGCTTCCGGTGCCGCGGCGCCCACGTGCGCGGGGACTGGCGTCGCTCCAGCCGCAGCATCTGCGCCCGTACGACGTCGTGGTACTGCGTCCGCTCCCCGCCCTGGTCGACGAAGGGCAGGGCCGTCAACCACTCGTACAGCTCGTCCCGTTCGTCGTCGGGGCGCTCGACCAGGACCCGGAACACGTCCGCGTCCAGCCACCGGGGCAGCGCGCAGAGCGTGGCCACGTCACGGCGGACCTTCGGCTCCCGGTCCAGGAACCGGCCGACGGCAGTGGTGCTCGGGTCGCGTACGTTGTCCGGGCCGCCGGGCCGGTTCTCCGCGAGCGTCGACACGAGCACGGGCAGGCCGCCGGTGAGCCGCAGCACCTCCTCGACGACCGGCTCGGCCACGACCCCGCGCCCGGCGAGCAGCCGCCGCGCCTCGGCCTCGGTGAACGGCTCCAGCGGCACGTCCGCCACGGAGTGCAGGCCGCTGCCGCGCACGGAGTCCAGGGGGCGCTGCCCGGCGGTGACGACGACGAGGGTGGCGGGCAGCCGCCGGTCCGCCTCGTCCGCCGTGAGCATCTCGTGCAGCCACGGCTCGAGATACGGTCCGGTGCGCTCGTACGTGTCGAAGAACAGGACGATCCACGGGGCCGCGGAGGCGGCGTCCCGCAGTTCGCGGAGCAGGAGTGGGGTGAGCACCTTCTCCGGTGTGACCACCAGGTCCGCGTCGTCCTGGTTGCGGAAGCGGGCACCGAGCCCGGCCCGCAGCCGGTCCGCGCCCTGGGCGAGCCGGTCCGCTGGGACGGCCCTGGTGACCATGCCGGCGAACGGGACGGTCGCGTCCAGCACACCGATGCCCACCTCCACCGCGGCCAGGCTGCCCGCCGACGGTGTCCGCGGCTCGGGGGACGAAGCGGCGAGGGCGGCCGCCTCCGCCTCGCGCCGCCGGTCACGATAGGTGGCGAGCCTGCGCTCCAGCGCCTTCAACCGCCGCCCTTGATCAGCGAACTGACGGCACATCACCTCAAGCGCCCCCGGCACGCTTCCGGCGCCCTCGCCGACGTACGCCGTCAACGCGCCGCGCTCACGCGCCAGATGCTCCCACTCCCGGACCAGGGAGGTCTTCCCGATCCCGGCGGGGCCGTGCACATGGAAGCGGAAGCGGTGGCGGCCGTCGTCGAGCGGGATGTCGAAGTTCCCCAGGAACGCGGCACATTCGGCCTCCCGGCCGACGAATCCGGCCCGAGTGCTCCGCCGGTTCAGCTCCTGCATCGACGGATCCGCCTGCGCCATGTGTACGTCCGTCCCCTCGTCCCGGCCCGTCCGCGCTCCATTCTGGCTCAATTTGCGTCACCACACTGATCACCAAGGGGAAGATTGCTGTCATGTCCACCAACACAACTCCCCCCACGCGCGCCCTCACCCTCACAGCCGCGCTCCTCACCGCCGGCGTCGCGCTCTACATCGCCCTCGTCGCCTTCGGGAACATCACCGACTTCGGGACGAACCAGGCGTTCGTCCAGCATGTCCTGGCCATGGACACCACGTTCAAGGACGACGACCTGATGTGGAGAGCGATCACCAACAAGGGTCTGCAGAACGCCACTTACATCGTGATCATCGTCTGGGAGACCCTCGCCGCGCTCGTCCTCGTCTACGGCACCTGGCTCTGGGCCCGGCGCGATTACACCCGTGCCCGCAGCATCTCCACCTACGGGCTGCTGATGCTGTTGCTGCTCTTCGGCGCCGGGTTCATCGCGATCGGCGGTGAGTGGTTCTCCATGTGGCAGTCGAAGACCTGGAACGGGCTCGACGCCGCGCTGCGGGTGTTCGTCTTCAGCGGGATCTCGCTGCTCGTGGTGCTGCTGAGCGACCGGCGGACGGACGGCAACTGACCGCCGGCGGCGGCTACTTGACCACGGCCACCTTCGTGCCCGCCGTCCCGAACGTCCACACCGCGGCCCCGTCCGCCGTCCGCATCCGGATGCCACCCGTCTGCGTACCGGACGCGGGCGGCGGGGACGAGCCGTCCACCGCGTTGGAGAAGGCGATGTTGGCTCCGGATTTGGCCGAGAAGTACACGATGTGCTCGATCTTCACGCCGTCCGAGCCGGTCAGCGGCCCCTCGGCGCGGGTGCCGACCGTGTACGTGCCCGGGTCCGGGCTCACCGTCCCCGGCCACACCGCGAACGTACGCCGGGCGGCGTCGTTCGCGTCGACCAGCCACACGGTCTTCTTCCCGAGGGAGTAGACGATGCGGCGGCCGGTGCCGGAGCCGTCCGGCACCGCCGCCGGCGGCGCGGTCTTCGTGGGGGTGGGATGCGCGCCCGGCGACGCCGACGAGCCCGGCCGGGCGGCGACCGCGTGGGGCTTCGTTCCCTTGTCGGCCTGCACGGCCAGGACGACGACAGCGGCGATCGCTCCCACCGTGAGACCGGTCACCCAGACCTTCGGGGCTGGCACGGCACGCATCTCCTCAGCTAAGGGTCCCCGCCGAACGGGGGCCCGATCATCGTACCGGCCCCCGTCTCGACGCCCTTCCCCTCAGTCCGGCACTCGGTCCGGCACTCAGTCCAGCACCGGCAGCAGCTCCGGCAGGTGCCCGTCCGACACCGCCGCCGCCCGCTGCCGCTCCTGAGACACCTCGCCGTAGAGGGTCGTGCGCGGCTTCGCCGGGCGGCCCGCCGCGTCCGCCACCGCGATCAGGTCCTTGACCGACTTGTACGAGCCGTAGGAGGAGCCGGCCATGCGGGAGATCGTCTCCTCCATCAGCGTGCCGCCCAGGTCGTTCGCACCGGAGCGGAGCATCTCCGCGGCGCCCTCCGTGCCGAGCTTGACCCAGCTGGTCTGGATGTTGGGGATGTGCGGGTGGAGGAGCAGGCGGGCCATCGCCGTCACCGCGCGGTTGTCGCGGGTCGTCGGGCCCGGGCGGGAGATGCCCGCCAGGTACACCGGGGCGTTGGTGTGGATGAAGGGAAGCGTCACGAACTCGGTGAAGCCGCCGGTCTGTTGCTGGATGCCCGCCAGGGTCCGCAGGTGCCCGAGCCAGTGACGCGGCTGGTCGACGTGGCCGTACATCATGGTCGAGCTCGACCGTATGCCCAGCTCGTGGGCGGTCGTGACGACCTCGATCCACGTCGCCGTCGGCAGCTTGCCCTTGGTGAGCACCCAGCGGACCTCGTCGTCGAGGATCTCCGCCGCCGTGCCGGGGATGGAGTCCAGCCCGGCCTCCTTCGCCGCGCTCAGCCACTCGCGGACGGACATCCCGGTGCGCGTCGCGCCGTTCACGACCTCCATGGGCGAGAAGGCGTGGACGTGCATACCGGGCACGCGCTCCTTCACCGCCTTCGCGATGTCGAAGTACGCCGTCCCCGGCAGGTCGGGGTGGATGCCGCCCTGCATGCAGACCTCCACCGCGCCCAGGTCCCAGGCCTGTTGGGCCCGGTCGGCGACCTGCTCCAGGGAGAGCGTGTACGCGTCGGCGTCGGTGCGGCGCTGGGCGAAGGCGCAGAAGCGGCAGCCGGTGTAGCAGACGTTGGTGAAGTTGATGTTGCGGGTGACGATGTACGTCACGTCGTCGCCGACGGCCGACCTGCGCACGTCGTCCGCGATCCGCGTCAGCGCATCCAGCGCCGGGCCGTCCGCGTGCAGCAGGGCGAGGGCCTCCTCGTCGGTCAGCTTCGTCGGGTCGTCGGCCGCCGTCGCCAGCGCCGCCCGTACGTCCGTGTCGATGCGCTCGGGCACCATGCCGGGCGCGGCCGCCTCGCGCAGGGCGGCCCAGTCGCCGTACACCTCGTCGAAGTCGTCGCGGCGGTCGGACGTACGGCCCTCGGTGTCGATGGTGGTGTGCAGATCCGTACGGCCGGAGGAGACGAACGCCTCCTCGGGCTCCTGCCACGGGTGGCCCTCGACGGTCGCGTCCGGTCGCGCAAGGCCGGTCTCCGGGTCCGCCAGAGCGCGTACGTGCGGGCGCAGCCGCGGGTCCAGCCAGGGCTCGCCGCGCTGCACGAACTCCGGGTAGACGCAGAGCCGTTCGCGCAGCTCGAAGCCTGCGGCGCGCGAGCGCTCGGTGAGCTCCTCGATCTGCGGCCAGGGGCGCTCGGGGTTCACATGGTCGATCGTCAGCGGCGAGACGCCGCCCCAGTCGTCGATGCCGGCGCCGATCAGCCGCTCGTACTCGGAGTCGACCAGGTTGGGCGGGGCCTGCAGACAGGCGCTCGGCCCCATGATGAGCCGTGCCACCGCCACCGTCGCGACCAGCTCGTCCAGCTCCGCGTCCGGCATGCCGCGCATCGCGGTGTCCGGCTTGGCCCGGAAGTTCTGGATGATCAGTTCCTGGATGCCGTGGTACGACCAGGACACGCGGCGCAGCGCGAAGAGGGACTCGGCGCGCTCCTCGTACGTCTCGCCGATGCCGATCAGGATCCCGGACGTGAAGGGGACGGAGGAGCGGCCGGCGTCCTCCAGGACGCGCAGCCGTACGGCGGGCTCCTTGTCCGGGGAGCCGTGGTGCGGGCCGCCGGGCTCGGACCACAGGCGGGTCGCGGTCGTCTCCAGCATCATGCCCATGCTCGGGGCGACCGGCTTGAGGCGCTGGAAGTCGGTCCAGGACATGACCCCGGGGTTGAGGTGGGGCAGCAGCCCCGTCTCCTCCAGGATGCGGATGGAGATGGCACGGACGTACGCGATGGTGTCGTCGTAGCCGTGCGCGTCGAGCCACTCCCGGGCCTCCGGCCACCGCTCCTCCGGCTTGTCGCCGAGGGTGATCAGGGCTTCCTTGCAGCCGAGCGCGGCGCCCTTGCGGGCGATGTCGAGGACCTCGTCCGGCGACATGAACATCCCGTGCCCGGCGCGGCGCAGCTTGCCGGGGACGGTGACGAAGGTGCAGTAGTGGCACTTGTCCCGGCACAGCCGGGTGAGGGGGATGAAGACGCTCTTCGAGTACGTGATGACGCCGGGGCGGCCGGCCGCGTCGAGACCTGCGTCGCGCACTCGGGCGGCGGACGCGGCGAGGTCGGTCAGAGCCTCGCCGCGGGCCTGCAGCAGGACGGCGGCCTCGGTGACATCGAGGGCGACGCCGTCACGGGCGCGTTTGAGGGCGCGGCGCATGGAGTTCTCGGTCGGGCCGGTTCCGGACGCGGAAGTCGTCATTCTTTGAGCATACGTTCGGGTTGATCAGGCCAAAGAAGCGTCGGCTCATCCACTGGAACCCCGTTCGTTACACGGTGTCACTGGAACCGGTCAGGAAGCTCCCGTACTCGTCGAGCACCCGCAGCACCTCCGGCTCCCCCGCCGGCGGCAGCTGTACGACGACCTCCTCGACGCCCAGTTCCGCGTAGTGCTCGAGCTTGCCGGGGGACGGGAAGACGGCGTACGGGACGATCTGGAGGGCGGACGGGTCACGGCCCGCGTCGGCCCAGGCCGTGCGCAGCACCGGCAGCGACTCCGTCAGGCCGCGGCCGCCGATCGGCATCCAGCCGTCGGCGTACTCGCAGATGTGGGAGAAGAGCTTCGGGCCGGCCGCCCCGCCGACGAGGGTGCGCGGGCCGACGACCGGGCCGCGCGGCTTCTGTGCCGGCTTGGGGTGGGCGTACGAGGCCCGTACGCTCCCGAACTCCCCCTCGTACGCGGTGGGTTCGTCGCCCCACAGCGCACGCATCAGCGCCATGCGGTCCCGGACCAGCTCCCGGCGGGTGCGCCACTCGACCCCGTGGTCGTCGGCCTCCTCGACGTTCCAGCCGAAGCCGAGGCCGAGGGTGAAACGGCCGCCGGAGAGATGGTCGAGGGTTGCGATCTGCTTGGCGAGGTCGATCGGGTCGTGCTGGGCGACCAGCGTGATGCCGGTGCCGAGGCCCAGGCTCTCGGTCACGGCGGCGGCCTGGCCGAGCGCGACGAAGGGGTCGAGGGTGCGGCCGTACTCGGGCGGCAGGTCGCCGCCCGCCGGGTACGGGGTCGCACGCTCCACCGGGATGTGCGTGTGCTCCGGCAGATACAGGCCGGCGAAACCTCGCGACTCCAGCTCACGGGCGAGCCGGACGGGGGCGATGGTCTCGTCGGTGAGGAAGATCGTGACGGCGATTCGCATGCCTCATCTGTACCGGTGTGGGCGCGAGATGTCCATACCAACTGGTCGGTTGTGGATTGTGTGTGCGTGCGGGTTTGTTGTGGCTGGTCGCGCCCACGCGGCGGAGCCGCAAATCGACACAGCCCCGCGCCCCTTGGGGCGGTCTACGTTGAGGGGGTGACGACGTTGCGCGGCACTCTGCTTCCCGGCTCACCGGACTACGTGTACGTACCCTTCGAAGTTCCCTCCGGCGTCCGCGAGTTGAAGGTCTCCTACACCTACGACAAGCCGTCCGTCCCACCCGGCACCCCCGGCAACGCCCTGGACATCGGTGTCTTCGACGAGCGCGGGACCGAGCTCGGCGGCGAGGGCTTCCGGGGCTGGTCGGGCGGGGCCCGCACCGAGTTCTTCATCCGCGCGGACGACGCGACGCCCGGGTATGTCCCCGGTCTCGTACGGGAGGGCACCTGGCACATCGCGCTGGGCCCGTACACGGTCGCTCCACAGGGGCTGTCGTACGAGATCACGGTCACGCTGACGCAGGGTGAGCCCGGCGAGACGCCGGCGCCGGTGTACCCGCCCTCGCGGGCGGCGGGCCGGGGGCGGGCCTGGTACCGGGGCGACTGTCACCTCCACTCCTGGCACTCGGACGGCCGCCGCACGCCGGCCGAGATCGCGGCGCTCGCCCGGTCGGCGGGCCTGGACTTCATCAACTCGTCGGACCACAACACACATACCTCGCACGCCCACTGGGCCCCGGAGGCCGGCGACGACCTGCTGATCCTGCTCGGTGAGGAGGTCACGACCCGCAACGGGCACGTGCTGGCGCTGGGCACGGCACCCGGCACCTTCGTGGACTGGCGCCACCGGGCCCGGGACGGCCGGTTCGGGCACTTCGCGCGGGGGATCCGGCGGGCCGGCGGTCTGGTCGTACCCGCCCATCCGTACGCCACGTGCATCGGCTGCGCCTGGAAGTTCGGGTACGGCGAGGCGGACGCCGTGGAGGTGTGGAACGGTCCCTGGACGCCCGACGACGAGGTGGCGCTCGCGGCGTGGGACGGGGCGCTGGTGGCGGCCGTGCGGGGCGGCGGCCGGGAGTGGCTGCCCGCCATGGGCAACAGCGACGCGCACCGGCCCCCGGACGCGGTGGGGCTGCCGCAGACGGTCGTGTTCGCCGAGGAGCTGACCCGGGAGGCGATCCTGGCGGGCATCCGGGCGGGGCGTTCGTATGTCGCCGAGTCGAAGAACGTGTCGCTGTCCTTCACGGCGACGGCAGAGGGCGGTGAACTCGCCGGTGTCGGCGAGCGGTTGGCGGTCGAGGACGCGCAGACGCCGGTCACCGTCCGCGCCGAGGTCACGGGCGCCCCGCGCTGCGTGGTGCGGTTCGTGACCGACCAGGGGGTGCTGTTCACCGGCGAGCCGCTGCCGGTGGCGGGTGCGGGGACGGTGGAGTGGCGCACGACGGCCTCGTACGCGGCCTATGTGCGGGCGGAGGTGCGGCACGAGACGGCGATGGGGCCGTTGCCCGGGGTGATGGCGGCGTTCACGAATCCCATCTTCCTGCTGAGGTCATCCGCCGGACGGTGAGTCCAGGTCGGCCACGACCGCCGCATGGTCGGACGGCCAGACCCCGTCCACCGGCCCGTCGCCGGCCCGCCGTGCGCCCCGCACCGTACCGATGCCGTCGGGCCCGGCCGGGCCGCCCACATGGACGTAGTCGATACGGGTGCTCGGTCCCAGGCCCGGATGCACGTACGGATTCGCGTGGTCCCAAGTGGCCGACGGGGCCGCCGGACCGGCGTAGTCCCACGCGTCGAAGAACGCCTGCCCGGGCACGGCGGGTGCGGTCCTGGTCCCGCCGAACAGCCGGATCTCGTCCGAATCGGGAGGGGCGTTGAAGTCGCCGGTGACGACGGGCGGGAAGTCGGTGCCGTGGCGGTGGGCGGCGACGAACTCGGCGAGGGCGGTGACCTGATCCCGGCGGACGGCCGAGGCGTGCAGGGGGGAGGTCAAGTGGACGGTGAAGAAGGGCACTTGGTGGCCGGGGGCGTCCAGGCGGGCGTACAGGGCGAGCCGTCCGTCGTCGAGGTCGGCGGGGGCGGGCAGCCGCAGCACCTCCTGCTCGGCGATGGGCCAGCGGCTCAGCACGGCGTTGCCCACCTCGACGCCGGGCTCCCCGATCCGCCGCTGCCATCGCTCGGAGGCGTGGGAGGCGGCCCACGTCCAGTGCAGGCCGAGTTCGCCGGCCAGCCACTCGGCGAGGTTCTCGCCGTCGGCGGCCCACACCTCCTGCAGCCCCACGACATCCGGCCGCAACTCGCGCAGCACGGCGGTGATCGCCTTCTGCCGCTCCTGCCACGGCCCGAACCGCCACCACACATTCCAGGTCACGACCCGCATGGGCCCACCGTCTTTCCTCGGGGGAACGTGCGAGACATTGAAGAGCACCGTCACCGCCGAAGAACAGGAGCTGCGTCACCATGCCCCGCCACTCGGAGACCAAGTACCGCTTCGCCACCGCGTTCCAGCGGCGCCTCAACCCCGTCATGCGCCGGCTGCCGCTGCAGACGGTGCTGGAGACGACGGGCCGCACCTCGGGCCTGCCCCGCCGGACGCCGGTCGGCGGGCGCCGGGTCGGTGACTCCTTCTGGCTGGTCTCCGAGTTCGGGGAGCGGTCCCAGTACGTCCGCAACATCGAGGCCGACCCGCGGGTACGGGTCCGGCTCCGGGGCCGCTGGCACACCGGCACGGCCCATCTCCTCCCTGACGACGACCCGATCGCCCGCCTGCGGGCACTGCGCTCGATGAACAGCGTGGCGGTGCGGGCGATCGGGGCGGGGTTGCTGACGGTGCGGGTGGACCTGGAGGACTGACTGACGCCCTTCAAACTGCCTTTGCGTACAGCTCGTTGATGATGCCGGCGACCGCCTGCGGGGCGCGCAGGGTCGGAAAGTGGTCGCATTCCGGATGCCGTACGAGGTGACAGCCGGGGATGCGGGCGGCCATCTCCTCGTTGCAGCGCACCACCTGGGACTGGTCCCGCTCGCCGAGCAGCAGCGTGCAGGGCAGGTCGAGCTCGCCGAGGCGGTCGAACACCGGGGCGTCCTCGGTCTCCTTGCCGTAGGTGGTGAACCAGGCCGGGATCGCCGCCCGCAGCACGTCCGCGGCGGCCCGGTCCGGCGGTGTGCCCGCCGCTCCCCACAGCCGCAGGCCGAGCGCCACGAGGCCGTCCATGTCCCCGGCGGTGGCCAGCTTGCCGATCTGCTCGGTCACCTCCGGCACCTCCAGGCCGGGGTAGCCGGAGACGCCGGGCACGAAGAGACCGAGGCCCGCCACCCGCCCGGGGTCGGCGAGCGCCAGCCCGAGGGCCGTCTGCCCGCCCATGCTCGAACCGGCCGGCACCGCCCGACGCACGCCGAAGTGGTCGAGGACCGCCCTCAGGTCATCGACCTGCGAGTACGACACGGTCGGCGCGGGAGACCTGCCGTATCCCCGGGCGTCGTACCGGATCACCCGTGGCAGCCCCTCCAGCCCCGGCAGCACCGGATCCCAGACCCGCGAATCCCCGACCCCGGGGTGCAGCAGCACCACCGGCACCGCGTCCCCACCCGTGTCCTCCGCCCAGATCTCGCCGCCGTCGACCCGCACCGTGGTTTCCATGGAGCCGACCCTGCCGGACCGCCACGCCGCACACCAGCAGAAAGCCGGTCGATCCGGAAGAAGACACCGCACCCTGGAGTTGACCTCCAGGGAAGAACACGCGACGAACGGGGAGCAGCTGATGGCGGGAGCAGTGATCATCGGAGCCGGCCCGGGCATCGGCCTGGCGGTGGCGCGGCGGTTCGCGGGTGAGGGTCTGCCCGTCGCGCTGCTCGCCCGTACCAAGGAGACGGTCGAGTCGGCGGCGGAGGCGGTGCGTCCCCTCGGAGTCCCCGCGCTCCCCCTGACCGCCGACAGCAGTGACGAGGCCGCCCTGCGCACCGCGCTGGACACCGCGGCGGAGGAGTTCGGCGTGCCGGACGTCCTCGTCTACAACGCCGCCGTCATCCGCCCCGACACCCTCGGCGGGCTCCCCCTCCCCGACCACCTGCACACCTACGCCGTCAACGTCCTCGGCGCCCTCACGGCCGCCGCCCACACCGCCCCTGCGATGGCCGCACGCGGCACCGGCACGATCCTCGTCACGGGCGGCATGCCCGAGCCGGATCCGGCATACGTGAGCCTGTCGCTGGGCAAGGCCGGCGTACGGTCGCTGGTCTCGCTGCTCGACCTGGAGTACGGCCCGTCCGGCGTCCACGTGGCCACGGTCACCGTGACCGGCGCGGTGGCCCCGGGCACGGCCTGGGACCCCGACGACATCGCCGAGCACTACTGGCGACTGCACACCCAGCCGCGCGCGCAGTGGGAGCGGGAGGTACTGCACTGACGGCCGGTCAGCCCGGCCACACGATCGCCTGCACCTCGCTGTACGCGTGCAGCGCGTACGACCCGACGTCCCGTCCCACCCCGCTCTTCTTGAACCCCCCGAACGGCGCCTCCATGTTGCGGCCGACGGTGTTCACGCCGACCCCGCCGGCCCGCAACTGCCGTGCCGCGCGGAAGGCGCGGGCGACGTCGCCGGACCAGACGTAGTCGATGAGGCCGTAGTCGCTGTCGTTGGCGAGTGCGATTCCCTCGTCCTCCTCGTCGAAGGGGATGACGACCACGACCGGTCCGAAGATCTCCTCGCGGGCCACGCGCATGTCGTTGGTGCAATCGGCGAGGAGGGTCGGGGCGACGTAGAAACCCCTGTCGAACGATGGGCGTTCGCCGCCCGTGACCACCACCGCGCCTTCCTTGCGGCCCAGTTCGACGTACGACTCCACGCGCTCCCGGTGGGCGGCCGAGATCACCGGGCCGACGGCCGTGTCCGATTCCCTCGGGTCGCCGACCTTCAACCGACCGGCGTATGCGGCCAGTTGCTCGACGAGTCGGTCGTACACACCCCGCTGCGCCAGCACCCGCGTCGGCGCCGTGCAGATCTGCCCGCTGTAGAAGGAGAAGGTGGTGCCGATCCCTGCCACCGCGGACCCCACGTCCGCGTCGTCGAAGACGACCGCCGCCCCCTTCCCGCCCAGCTCCATCAACTGCCGTTTCATGGACCGCCCGCACACCTCACCGATCCGCAGCCCGACCGCCGTGGAGCCGGTGAAGCTCACCATGTCGACGTCGGGGGAATCCACGGCCGCCTCGCCCACGGCAGTCGAGCGTCCGGTGACGACGTTCACCACGCCCGGCGGTGCGCCCGCCGCCTCCAACGCCTCCGCCATGCGGTAGACGGAGAGCGGGTCCTGCGGGGCCGGCTTCACGACCACCGTGTTGCCCATCGCCAGCGCCGGGGCGATCTTGCCGGCCGGGTTCGCCCACGGATTGTTGTACGACGTGATGCAGGTGACGACCCCGACCGGCTGCCGCACGGCCAGCGCACCCATCACGCCCGCCCTGCCCGCCCCCACTGCCTTAAGGGCGTGGGAGGTGCCCCCACCGGCCTCGTTGATCTGCGGCGGGATCGCCCACTCGGCGGGCTCCACGCGCGCGTAGCGCCGGAACCGGGCCACGCCCACCCCGACCTGCATCGCCCGGGCCGTGCCGGTCGTCGCCCCGGTCTCCGCCTGCGCCAGCTCCGCGTACGGCACGAAACGGCCGCCGATGATCTCCGCCGCGCGCCCCAGCACCGCCGCCCGCTCCTCCGGCGAGGTCCTCGACCACGGCCCGAAGGCCTCGCGGGCCGCGGCGCAGGCCGCGTGCACCTGATCCCGCGAGGCCTCCGGTGCCCACCCGACGGTCTCCTCGGTCGCCGGGTCGACCACGGCGTAGCGGCCCCCGTCCGGCTCGACCCACGAACCGCCGACGAACAGCCGCTGGCCGTCGGCCACTTGGCTCACCTGGTGCTCACCGTCCTCGTGTCCCGCCCGGAGCGCAGCACCTTCCCCGGTACGGCCCCGCTCACCACGTCGTCCCGGATCGCCTCGACCCCGTTGACCCACACGGCCCGCACCCCGACCGCCTTGGCATCGAGCCGCGGACTGTCACCCGGCAGGTCGTGCACCAGGGTGGCCGAGGCCGCGTCGATCCGTTCCGGGTCGAAGAGCACCAGGTCCGCATGGAACCCCTCCTCCACCCGGCCCCGCTCCCGCAGCCCGAACAGCCGTGCCGGATCGTCGGTCAGCATCTTCACGGCCTGCTCGAGACCGACCAGCTTCCGCCCGCGCAGACAGTCACCGATGAAGCGGGTGGTGTACGGGGCTCCGCACATACGGTCCAGATGCGCCCCGGCGTCCGACCCGCCCAGCATCACGTCCTCGTGCTGCCAGGTCTCGGCGCGCAGCGCCCAGGAAGCGGGGTCGTTGTCGGTGGGCATGGGCCACAGGACCGTACGGAGTTCGTCGGCCGCGCAGATCTCGACCAGGCAGTGGAAGGGGTCCTGCCCGCGCTCCTGTGCTATGTCACGTACCACCCGGCCCGTGAGCCCGGCGTTCGCCTCGCTGTACGTGTCACCGATGACGTACCGCCCGAAGTTCACGAGCCGCCGGAAGACGCCGGCCTCCTTCGACTCGGCGCGGCGCAGCATCTCCGCCCGTACGTCCGGGTCGCGGAGCTTGGCGATCCGCTCGGGCACGGGGAGTCCCAGGATCGGCCCCCACCCGGGTATCAGGTTCAGCGCACAGAAGGTGCCGAGGGACATGTTCATCGGCGTGAGGATCGGCATGGTGAGCGCGACGACCCGCCCGCCGGCCTTCCGCGCCTGCTCGCTCGCGAACAACTGCCGGGGCACGCGCTCGGGGACGGCCGCGTCGATGGTCAGCACGTTCCAGTTCAGGGGACGCCCGGCCGCCGCGCTCATCTCGACGAACAGATCGATCTCGGCGTCGCTGAACTGGTCGAGACACCCGGCCACGATCGCCTCGATCTGCGTCCCCTCGTGCTCACCGACGGCCCGGGACATGGCCAGCAACTCCGCCGGCTGCGCATGCCGCGAGGCGACCGGCTTCCCGTCGCCGTCGGAGTGGGTCGACGACTGGGTGGTGGAGAACCCCCAGGCCCCGGCATCCATGGCCGCGTGCAACAGCCCTACGATCTCCGCCAGTTGCTCTTCACTGGGCTGCCCACCGACGGCATCCGCCCCCATCACGTACCGCCGAAGCGCACAGTGCCCGACCATGAACCCGGCGTTGACGGCGATCCGCCCCTCGAGGGCGTCCAGATACTCCCCGAACGAACTCCAACTCCAGGGCGCCCCCTCCTCCAGGGCGACCAACGACATGCCCTCGACCTTGGACATCATGCGGCGCGTGTAGTCGGCGTCGTCGGGACGGGACGGATTCAGGGGCGCGAGCGTGAACCCGCAGTTCCCGGCCGCGACCGTCGTCACCCCGTGGTTGAGAGACGGGGTCGCGTACGGATCCCAGAACAACTGGGCGTCGTAGTGCGTGTGCGGATCGACGAAACCGGGTGCGAGGACGAGCCCGGCGGCGTCCTCGGTCGTCCGGGCCTCCTCGGTGACGATCCCGATGACGGCGATACGACCGTCCCGGATACCGACGTCGGCGGTGTACGCGGGCGCACCGGTCCCGTCGACGACGGTCGCCCCCTTGATGAGGTGGTCGAGCATCTGACCTGACCCCCTTACGCGGCCTGACGGAACCGGGTGGTCCGATGCACCGGATCCGTGTCGATCTTCGGAATCACGTGCTCCCCGATCAGCCTGATCGTCTGCAGCGTCTCCTCCTTGGGCACCCCCACCGGCAACCCGAAGCTCAACTGGTCCGCCCCCGCCTGCTCCCACCGCTTGCACTGCTGGAACACCTCGTCCGGGTCCCCGCAGATCAACAGCTCCTCTTCAATGAGGAGTTCGACGAACTCGGCGGTGTACTCGGGCAGCGTCTCCGGCCACACGGGGAACCCCTCGGGCCGCGGGAACGTGTCGTGGTACCGGAAGACGAGTGACGGCAGGTAGTGCAGGCCGCCGTTGACGGCGATCTCGATCGCCTCGGCGTGAGTGGGCGCACAGATCGCGGTCGTCGTCACCATCACGTTGTCGTTGACGAACTCCCCGACCGGCTCCGCGTTCACGACCGCCGTCTTGTACTGCTCCAGCACCCACTCCATGTCGGACACCTTCTGGATGCTGAACCCGAGCACCCCGAGCCCCTTCTGAGCGGCCATGGCGTACGACGGCGGCGACCCCGCCGCGTACCACATCGCCGGATGCGACTTCCCGTACGGCTTCGGCAGGACCTTCCGCGGCGGCAGCTGCCAGTGCTTGCCCTTGAAGCCGACGTACTCGTCCTGCATCCACATCTTCGGGAACTCGGCGATCGTCTCCTCCCAGATCTCCTTCGTGTAGTTCATGTCGGTGATGCCGGGAAGGAAGCCGAGGATCTCGTGCGAACCCGCACCCCGCCCGCTGCCGAACTCGAACCGGTTCCCGGACAGGTGGTCGAGCATGGCGACCTTCTCGGCCACCTTCACCGGGTGGTTGACCTGGGCGAGGGGGTTGAAGATGCCCGAGCCCAGGTGAATGCGCTCCGTCGCGTGGGCGAGGTACCCCAGGAACACATCGTTGGCGGAGAGATGCGAGTACTCCTCCAGGAAGTGGTGCTCGGAAGCCCACGCGTACTTGAAGCCCGACCGGTCCGCCTGGATGACGTACTCGGTCTCCTCCATCAGCGCCTTGTGCTCGGCGAGCGGGTCGGTCTCGGCGCGCTTGCCCACGTATCCCTGTACAAAGAGCCCGAATTCCAAGGCCGTTCACCGTCCCCGGTTCCGATGGTTTCTGACGCTCCGTCAGTTTCGATGGCCAGACTGTCGCACCACCCGCGTGGAGGGTCAATAGCTGATGGACAGTCAGATGGGTCGTCGTCCGTGTTCAGAAGACGCTGACCCCGGCCAGCCAACCCCCGTCGATCACGAACGGCTGCCCGGTGATGTAGGACGAGTCGTCGGAGGTCAGGAACAGCGCGAGCCGGGCCACCTCCTCCGGCCTGCCGATCCGCCCGAGCGGCACGAGCTTGCGGTACAGCTCGTCCAGCGCCCGGCCCGTCTCCTCCGCGTCCGCCCTCGGGTCCAGCTGGGCCGGGTTGGACATCGCGGTGTCGATCGCGCCGGGACACATGGCGTTGACGCGGATGCGCCGGTCGGCCAGTTCAAGCGCGGCGACACGGGTGAGGCCGAGGATGGCGTGCTTGGTGGCGGCGTACGTGCCGACTGCCGCCATGCCCGTCACGGCCGTGTACGAGGCGGTGTTGACGATCGTGCCGCCGTCCTCCATGACCGGCGCGACGGTCTTGATGCCGAGGAAGCAGCCGACCTGGTTGACCCGTACGACCTGCATGAACTCGTCCAGGGGCGTGTCGACGAGGGAGTTGAAGCGCAGGATGCCGGCGTTGTTGACGAGTCCGTCGATACGGCCGTACGCGTTCTTGACGGTGCTCACGGCGGACCGCCACTGGCCCTCCTCGCCCACGTCGAGGTGGATGTACCGGCCGCCGATGTCGCGGGCGAGAGCCTCGCCCTGGTCGTCGAGGACGTCGGCGACCACGACCTCGGCCCCTTCCGCTCGGAACAGGCGGGCCTCCTGCTCGCCCTGCCCGCGCGCCGCTCCGGTGACCAGGACGACGCGTCCGTCCAGCTTGCCCATGCCGTAACTCCTCAGAGGTCGGGGGCCACTTCCGCCCCGAAGGCCGCCATCTGGTCGGTGAGTTCGGTCCGGCTCCGGCAGCGGAACCGCACCTGGATCTGGTGCACGCCCATCTCCCCGTACGCCCGCAGCGACTCGGCGAGTTGCTCCGCACCGCCGGTGAGGGTGCGGCGGCCGACGTCCCAGGTGGGCGTGCCGAGGTAGAGGGGTTCGGTGATGGCGCCGATCACGAAGGGGGCCTCGCCGTATCCGGTAGCGGCTCCGCCGCCGGCGGCCTCCGCACGCAACCGCCGTATCCGCTCGATCTGGGCCGGCAGCCGCTCCCGCGGATCCCCCTGCGGCAGCCACCCGTCCGCCTTCAGTGCGGCCCGGCGCACGGCGGCCGGCGAGGAGCCGCCGACCCACAGGGGGACGTGCTCCTGGGCAGGTCTCGGCAGCTGCCCGAGGCCCTCGAAGTCGTAGAGCTTGCCGTGGTGTTCGGGGAACTCATCGGGGCCGAGGGCGGCCCGCAGCGCGTCGATGCACTCGTCGAGCACGGCCCCGCGCCGCTCGAAGTCCACCGCGAGCGCCTCGAACTCCTCCTGTACGTGCCCGGCCCCGACGCCGAGGACCAGCCGCCCTCCGCTGAGGTGATCGAGGGTGGCGTACTGCTTGGCGGTCAGCAGCGGGTGGCGCAGGCCCACGACGGCCACATGGCTGAGGAGCCGGACGCGCTCCGTCACGCCCGCCAGGAAGGCGAGGGTGGCGACAGGGTCGTACCAGACGGTGCTCATCGCGGCGGCCAGGCGGCGCGGTACGGCCACGTGGTCGCAGCTCGCGACGTAGTCGAAGCCGGCGCGGTCGGCGGTGCGGGCGATCTCGGCGAGGTCGTCCGGGCCGGCTGTCGCCTCCCAGGGCTCGGCGTAGATCGTGCTCTGGGACTGGACGGGCAGTTGTATGCCGTAGGTCAGGGCGGTCATGACCGCCAGAGCCCCTCGGGGGTGAGCCCCAGCAGGTCGATGGCGTTGCCGCGCACGATCCGCTCCACGACCTCCGGGTCCAGGTGGCCCATCTGCGCCTCGCCGACCTCGCGGGACTTGGGCCAGGTGGAGTCGGAGTGGGGGTAGTCGGTCTCGTAGAGGACGTTGCCGAGGCCGATCGCGTCGAGGTTCTTCAGGCCGAAGGCGTCGTCGAAGAAGCAGCCGTAGACGTGCTCGGCGAAGATCTCGGACGGCGGTCGGTGGACCTTGTCGGCGACGCCGCCCCAGCCGCGGTTCTCCTCCCACACCACGTCGGCGCGCTCGAGGATGTACGGGATCCAGCCGATCTGGCCCTCCGCGTACATCACCTTGAGGTTCGGGAAGCGCTCGAACTTGCCGCTCATCAGCCAGTCGACCATCGAGAAGCAGCAGTTGGCGAAGGTGATCGTCGAACCGACCGCGGGCGGGGCGTCCTTGGAGGTGGACGGCATCCTGCTGCTGGAGCCGATGTGCATCGCGACGACCGTGCCGGTCTCGTCGCAGGCGGCGAGGAAGGGATCCCAGTCGTCCGAGTGGACGGACGGCAGGCCCAGGTGCGGGGGTATCTCGGAGAAGGCGACGGCGCGGACCCCGCGGGCGGCGTTGCGCCGTACCTCCGCGGCCGCCAGCTCGGCGTCCCAGAGGGGGATGAGCGTGAGGGGTATGAGCCGGCCCCGGGCCTGCGGCCCGCACCACTCCTGGACCATCCAGTCGTTGTAGGCCTGCACGCAGAGCAGGCCCAGCTCGTGGTCCTTGGCCTCGGTGAAGGTCTGACCGCAGAAGCGCGGGAACGTCGGGAAGCAGACGGCGGACTGGACATGGTTGACGTCCATGTCGGCGAGGCGCTGCGGGACGTCGTAGGAACCGGGGCGCATCTGCTCATAGGTGATGACCTCGAGCTTGATCTCGTCCCTGCTGTAGCCCACGGCGGTGTCCAGGCGGGTGAGGGGCCGCTGCAGCTCCTCGTACAACCACCAGTCGCCCAGCGGTCCTTCGTCGCCGGGGGCACCCATCACGGGACGGAAGCGGCCGCCGAGGAAGGAGATCTCCTTCAGCGGCGCTCGGACCACGCGCGGGCCGGTGTCGAGGTACTTCTTCGGCAGGCGGCTCTGCCAGACGTCGGCGGGCTCCACCGTGTGGTCGTCGACGGAGATGATCAGCGGGAACTCGGTCTGCACTGTCGTCTGGGTGTCCATGGCGGCCACGGTAGCGCTGATCTGACGGTCCGTCAGCTACGCGGATACGGGCTTCTTTCTGCTCGGGTCTGTGCGGCTGCAGCCACTGGCGGCTCCGCCGCGGGGTGCGAAGACCGCGTGAGGGCCTTGTGATATCCCGCGCGCCTGGCTGTGACCGTGCCCTCCACAGCTGACGCATCGGCCTCGGACAAGGCAGACTGACGGAGTTGCACACTGTGTCTAGGGGGGCGGCGATGGACGTACCGCGAGTGCCCGAGCAGAGGCGTCCGGGCTCCTCTGCGGAGTCGGAGGCCCTGCACTTCGGCGTGCTCGGTCCGGTGCGTGCCCGGCGGGGCGAGGAGCGGATCGCCACCGGCTCCCCGATGCAACGTGCCCTGCTCGCCGCCCTGCTGCTGCGCGAGGGCCGGATGGCGACCGCGGCCGAGCTGATCGACGCCCTGTGGGGCGAGGAGCCGCCCTCGCAGGCCCTGGCGGCGGTGCGGACCTACGCCTCGCGGCTGCGGAAGGTGCTGGACCCCGGGGTCCTGGTGAGCGAGTCCGGCGGGTACGCGGTGCGGGGGCTGGCCGAGGGCGCCCTCGACCTGGCGGTCGCGCAGGAGCTCGCCGCCGAGGCGGAGAAGGCCCGCAACGCCGGGGACCTGTGCCACGCCCGCGAGGTGCTCGGCCGGGCGCTGGCGCTGTGGGACGGGGAGGTGCTGGCCGGCGTACCGGGGCCGTACGCGGAGGCCCAGCGGGTCCGCCTGGAGGAGTGGCGGCTCCAACTCCTGGAGTCCCGCCTGGACATGGACCTGGAGCAGGGCTGCCACGCGGAGGCGGTCTCGGAGCTGACCGCCCTCACCGCGGCCCACCCGCTGCGCGAGCGGCTGCGCGAACTGCTGATGCTCGCCCTGTACCGCAGCGGCCGGCAGGCGGAGGCGCTCGCGGTGTACGCGGACACGCGCCGGCTGCTGGCGGAGGAGCTGGGCGTGGACCCGCGGGCTGGGCTCAGGGAGCTGCAGCAGCGGATCCTGCAGGCCGACCCGGGTCTCGCGGAACCCTCCGCCCCGCAGGCCGAACCGGCCGCCGCCCCCGTCCGTCCGGCCCAACTCCCGGCCACCGTCCCGGACTTCACCGGCCGCAAGTCCTTCGTCAACGAACTCGGCGAGGTGCTCGCCACCGCCGAGGGCCGCGTGATGGCGGTGTCGGCGCTCGCGGGCATCGGCGGTGTCGGCAAGACGACCCTGGCCGTGCACGTCGCCCACCAGGCCCGGACGGCGTTCCCGGACGGCCAGTTGTACGTCGACCTGCAGGGCGCGGGACCGCGTGCGGCGGAACCGGAGACGGTACTGGGCTCCTTCCTGCGGGCCTTGGGTACGGCCGACTCGGCGATCCCGGAGTCCCTGGAGGAACGGGCCGCGCTGTACCGCTCGGTGCTGGACGGCCGCCGGGTCCTGGTGCTGCTGGACAACGCCAAGGACGCGGCGCAGGTACGTCCGCTGCTGCCGGGCACCGAGGGCTGCGCGGCCCTGGTGACCTCCCGCGTCCGCATGCTCGATCTCGCCGGGGCGCATCTGGTCGACCTGGACGTGATGTCCCCGGACGAGGCCCTGTCGCTGTTCACGAAGATCGTGGGCCAGGAGCGGGTGGCGGGCGAGCGCGAGGCCGCCCTCGACGTCGTGGCGGCGTGCGGCTTCCTGCCACTGGCGATCCGCATCGCCGCCTCCCGCCTGGCCGCCCGCCGGACCTGGACGGTCTCGGTGCTCGCGGCGAAGCTCGCGGACGAGCGCCGGCGCCTGGACGAACTGCAGGCCGGCGATCTGGCGGTGAAGGCGACGTTCGAGCTGGGCTACGGCCAGCTCGAGCCCGCCCAGGCCCGCGCCTTCCGCCTGCTGGGCCTGGCCGACGGCCCGGACATCTCGCTCGCGGCGGCCGCCGCGGTCCTCGACCTCCCGGTGGAGGAGACGGAGGACCTGCTGGAATCCCTGGTCGACACCTCCCTGCTGGAGTCGGCGGCACCCGGCCGCTACCGGTACCACGACCTCGTACGGCTCTACGCGCGTGCGTGCGCCGAGCGGGACGAGTGGCCGCCGAGCGACCGGGACGCGGCGATGTCGCGGCTGCTGGACTTCTATCTGGCGACGGCGGCGGGCGGTTACCTGATCGAACGGCCCGGCGACCGGCTGGTGGACCACCTGGAGCGGCCCGCATACCCGGGCCTGACGTTCTCGGACCGGCACGCGGCGCAGGACTGGCTGTACGCCGAGGCGGTCCCGCTCCTGGCCTGCGTACGGCAGTCCGCTCGGGACGGATCGCTGCGGCGCGCCGTCGACGTCCTGTGGGCGGCGGTCGACCTGGCCGAGTCGGGGACCAACTCCAAGGAGTACGAGGCGGTCGCGGTGCTGCTGAGGGAGGCGGCCCGGGAGGCCGGGGACCCGCGCACCGAGGGCCGGGCGCTGATGGCGCTGGCCTTCGTCCACCACATCTCGGGCACCATGTTCGACGCGGCCGTCCAGGAGGCGGATCGGGCCACCGAGCTGGCCGAGGCCGCCGACGACCCGCTCACCGGCTGCTGGGCGGCCAACATCAGCGGCGCGATCGCGATGTACCAGAGCCGGTACGAGGACGCCGAGGCGCACTTCACCCGCGCCATCGAGCACTTCCGCCCGCTGGGCGACCGTCCGGGCGAGGCGAGCGCCCTGTGCAACCTGTCGCGCGCGCATCTGGCCACCGGCCGGGCGGAGAGCGCGGTGACGCTGGCCCGGCAGGGCACGGCCATGTACGACGACATGGGACACGACCTGCGGGGGGCCAACGGCCGGTACGCGCTGGGCCTCGCCCTCACGCGCAGCGGGCAGCTGGCCCGGGCCACGGAATGCCTCCAGCAGGCACTCGGCGTCTTCCGGGACAGCCGGCAACACCTCTGGGAAGGCATGACGATCTTCCGTCTCGCCGAGCTCGATCTCACGGCCCGGCGCCCCGCCCAGGCCGCGTCGAACGCGGAGGCGGCGCTGACCCTGCTGCGGAGCATCGGCGGGGAGTGGCGGCGCGGCAACGTCCTCACCGTGCTGGGGCACGCCCTGAACGGGATCGGCCAGCTCGACCGGGCCCAGGTGTGCTGGCGCGAGGCACTCGACATCTTCGAGGGGCTCGGAGCACCGGAGGCGGACGAGGTCAGGAGCCTGCTGACGCCGACGGCGGTCGCCTGAGCCGACCGGCCCGTGGGGCACACGAGTGCCGTTCATCGTTCGTTTATCGCTTCCCGGCATGCTCAGTTGTGTCGGGCCGTCGCGTCGGGGGGCAGACGGAACGGCGCAGAGCCGGGCCTTTAAGGTGAACCGGCCTCAGGATCCGTCCGGCAACCCTCGGGGGAGTTGCCGGACGGATCTTGTCCATCTACCGCACGACACTGCCAGGGGAGCACCAGATGAGCGACGAGAACACCACCGACAACGTGCACGTGACCGACGAGCCGCTGACGG
The DNA here is from genome assembly GCF_040644055.1 of Streptomyces sp. NPDC047043. NCBI lineage: Bacteria > Bacillati > Actinomycetota > Actinomycetes > Kitasatosporales > Streptomycetaceae > Streptomyces > Streptomyces sp. NPDC047043. Next base: position 48,644 of record NZ_JBEYVO010000006.1, on the reverse strand, counting down.
TGACGAGCAAGGAGACCGGCACGGTCACCACCGACAACGTCCACGTCACTGACGAGCCGCTGACGGCGACGGCCAAGGAGACCGGCACGGTCACCACCGACAACGTCCACGTCACGGACGAGCCGGCCTGACGACCAGTCGTCTCGCCACACGGGGATCGGCCGCGGCAGCCCGGAGGGGAGCTGCCGCGGCCGCCGTTCGTCAGGAACCCCGAAGCTCCCCCTTGACCACTTTCCCGCTGGCGTTCCGCGGCAGCTCCCCCACGAACGCCACCTCTCTCGGCACCTTGTAGTTGGCCATCTCCCGCCGGGCCCAGGCGATCAGGTCGTCCGACGTCATCGAGGAATCCGGACGGCGCACCACGTACGCCTTGCCGACCTCCCCCAGCCGCGCATCCGGTACGCCGATCACCGCGACGTCGGCCACGTCCGGGTGCAGGCCCAGGAGTTGCTCTATCTCCGCCGGGTAGGCGTTGAAGCCGCCGACGATGTACATGTCCTTGATGCGGTCGGTGATGCGCAGGTTCCCGGCCTCGTCCAGCACGCCCACGTCGCCCGTGCGCAGCCAGCCGTCCTCGGTGACCACATCCGCCGTCGCCGCCTCGTCCTCGTAGTAGCCCCGCATGACGTTGAAGCCGCGCACCAGGACCTCGCCGGGCTCGCCGACCGGCCCCTCGACCCGGACCTCCGTGCCGGGTATCGCCCGCCCGGACGTCGACGCGATCACCGGCAGCGGGTCTCCGCGCCGGCACATCGTCACGATGCCGCTCGCCTCCGAGAGGCCGTACGCGGTCAGTACCGTCTCCACGCCCAGTTCCCCGCGCAACTGCTCCACCAGCCGCAGCGGCACGACCGCCGCGCCCGTCACCACCAGCCGCAGGGCCGACAGGTCGTGGGTGTCCCGCGCCGGGTGGTCCAGCAGCGACTGGTGCAGGGTCGGCGGGCCCGGCAGCACCGACACCCGTTCCGCCGAGATGTTCGCGAGCGCCGTACCGACGTTGAAGACCGGCTGCGGGATCATCGTCGCGCCGCGCATCAGACAGGCGATCACCCCGGCCTTGTAGCCGAAGGTGTGGAAGAAGGGGTTCACGATGAGATAGCGGTCGCCCTGCCTCAACCCGGCCAGGTCGCACCAGACTTCGTACGCCCGCAGCGTCTGCGCGTGGGTGATCACCGCGCCCTTGGGACGGCCCGTCGTACCGGACGTGAACACGATGTCCGACGGCCAGGAGCCCTGCACCGCCGAGGCGCGCGCCCGGACCGCCGCCTCCGCGACCTCGTCCCCGCTCGCCAGGAAGTCCTTCCAGGTGCGGTAGTCGGCCGGTGCGTCGTCCGACAGCACCACCACCTGCTCCAGGTCCGGCAGCCCCGGCCCCTCCGCCACGGCGCGGCGCAGCGAGGCCACGTAGGACGTGCCCAGGAAGGTGCCGGTCACGAACAGCAGCCGGGCCCCGCTGCGACGCAGCACGTCCGCCGCCTCCGTGCCCTTGAAGCGGGTGTTGAGCGGGACCAGCACCGCTCCCGCCGAGACCGCGCCCAGTGCGGACACGATCCAGTCCAGTGTGTTCGGGGCCCAGATCCCGACCCGGTCGCCCGGCGCGATGCCGTTCGCCATGCACGCCGCCGCCGACCGCTCGACGCGGGCGCCGAGTTCGGCGTACGAGATCCGGGTTCGGCCCTCGACCACCGCCTCGATGTCCGGGTAGCGCTCGGCCGCCGACCGGACCAGTCCCGGAATGCTCCCCCACTCCAGATCACCGCGCACAGCACGCCTCCCATCCCCGGAGCTGACTACCCGTCAGATTAGCTGTACCCTGACGGCCTGTCAGCAGCCCTTCAGCAGCGTGGAGGTGTGCGCATGGCCGCGATCAAGGACGCCACCGCGATAGTCGGCATAGGCCAGACCCCTTTCGCCAAGCACCTCCCCGAGGACGAGAAGACCCTCGCCTGCCGCGCCGTTCTCGCCGCTCTCGACGACGCGGGCATCGCACCCGGCGAGGTCGACGCGCTCGCCTCCTACACCATGGAGGAGACCGACGAGGTGGAGCTGGCGAAGGCGGTCGGCTTCGGTGACCTGACCTTCTTCAGCAAGGTCGGCTACGGCGGCGGCGGTTCCTGCGCCACCGTCGCGCACCTGGCCGCCGCGATCGCCTCCGGGCAGGCCACGGTCGGCGTCGCCTGGCGCTCCCGCAAGCGCGGCAGCGGCCCTCGCCCCTGGACGAACACCAGCGTCCAACTCCCCACCCCGGCCCAGTGGACCCGCCCCTTCGGCCTGCTCCGCCCGGCGGATGAGATAGCCATGCTGACCCGCCGCTACATGCACGAGTACGGCGCCACCCGCGACCACCTCTTCAACGTCGCCCTCGCCTGCCGCAACCGCGCCAACCAGAACCCCGCGGCCGTCATGTACGAGCGCCCCCTGACCCGCGAGATGTACATGACCTCCCGCTGGATCAGCGAGCCCCTGTGCCTCTTCGACAACTGCCTCGAGACGGACGGTGCGTTGGCGTGCGTGGTCGTCTCCCGCGAGCGCGCACGGGACTGCAGACAGTCCCCCGTCTACGTCCACTCCGCCGCGCAGGGGCTCCCCGCCCAGCACCACGGCATGGTCAACTACTGGAACGACGACCCGCTCACCGGCCCCGCCTGGACCGCCGCCCGACACCTGTGGAAACACGCGGACTTCACGCCCCAGGACGTCGACGTCGCCCAGATCTACGACGCGTTCACCGCCCTCGTCCCCCTCTCCCTGGAGGGCTACGGCTTCTGCGCCCGCGGCGAGGGCGGGGCCTTCACCGAGCAGGGCGCACTGGAGACGGGCGGGCGGCTGCCTTTGAACACCGGCGGCGGCGGGCTCAGCGAGGCCTACGTCCACGGCTTCAACCTCATCAACGAGGGCGTCAGACAGCTGCGCGGCACCAGCACCGCCCAGGTCCCGGGCGCCGCCACCTGCCTCGTCACCGCCGGTGAAGGGGTCCCCACCTCCGCCCTGTTGCTGAGGAGTTGAGCGACCATGCTGACCCCCGTCACCGACACCGACGGCGCCCCCTTCTGGGGCTATGCCCGCCAGGGCGAACTCCGCGTCCAGTCCTGCGCCGACTGCGGCGAGCTGCGCTTCCCGCCCCGCCCCTGCTGCCCGCACTGCCAGTCCTTCGGCAGCGAGTGGCACCCGGTCTCCGGCCACGGCCGCATCTGGTCCTACGTCGTCCCCCACCCGCCCCTGCTGCCCGCCTACGCCGAGCAGGCGCCGTACAACGTGATCGTCGTCGAACTCGCCGACGCCCCCCGCATCCGGCTGGTCGGCAACCTGGTCGCCGAGGCCGGCGCACGTCTCGACTCCGTCCCGCCGGAACGCATCCGCATCGGCGCGAAGGTGCAGGTCGTGTTCAGCGGCGACGGCCTCCCCCAGTGGGTCCTGGAGCGCCCGTGACGACCACCGTGGCCCTCACCGCCGACAAGGACACCGGCGTCGCGACCGTCACCCTCGACCGGCCCGAACGCCTCAACGCCATCGACCTCACGATGCGCGACGAACTCTGCGAGATCTGGCGGGAGTTGCGGTTCGACGGCACCGTACGAGCCGTCGTCCTCACCGGCGCCGGAGAGCGGGCCTTCAGCACCGGCCTCGACCGGGACGCGGTCGTGCCGCAGCCCGACTCCCCCTACATGGCGGACGATCCGCTCCTGCGCGTCGGCCCGAAGTCCAACGACCTCTGGAAACCGGTGATCGCCGCCGTGCGCGGCATGGCCTGCGGGGGCGCCTTCTACCTCCTCGGCGAGTCCGACTTCATCGTCGCCGACACCACCGCCGCCTTCTTCGACCCGCACACCTCCTACGGCATGGTCAGCGCATACGAGTCCGTGCTGATGGCCCAGCGGATGCCGTACGGCGAGGCCGCGCGGATGATGCTCATGGGCACGGCGGAACGGCTCTCCGCGCAGCGCGCCCACGACATCGGCCTGGTCTCCGAACTCACGGGGCCCGGCGGTGCGTTGGCCGCGGCGACCGACTGCGCGGCCGTCATCGCCGGCTACCCGCCCGAGGGCGTCCAGGGCACCGTCCGCGCCCTGTGGGCCGCGAAGGAGACCGCCCTGGCCGCCGGGTTCGCACAGGCACCGCACCTGGTCTCGCTGGGCAATCTGCCGGCCGAGCGACAGGCGGAGCTGTTCAACGGGCGGCGGGCCGGGGAGTTCCGGCTGCGATGACTACGAGCCGTACACCTCGGGATCGACCTCGCAGTGGTCGACCTGGTCGATGAGGCCGGAGTAGAGGTAGACCTTGACGGTCGCCCTGCCCTTGGCGGGCACCTCGACGTCGGCGGACTTCTGGACGAGTTCGTTGTCCTGGGCGTCCTTGAAGGTGACGTCGACCCAGTAGTCGACCTCGCGCCCGTTCGGGTTGCCGACCTCGACCGTCGCGTAGGGCTTCTGCACGGTCGCGCAACTCAGCAGCTTCGCCGTGCCGTCCAGCGTGCTGCTGCTTCCCGTGCTCGAGGAGGTGGGCGTGGAACGGTACGTGGGCCGCCGGGTGTACGAACTCCCGCCGCTGCTGCTGCCGTAGCTGCCGTCGTCATCGTCGTCGTAGGAGCTGTCGTACGACCCGCCCCCGGACGTCGACGACGACGAACTGTCGTGATCCTGGCTGGAACTGCTGCACCCGCCCCCGCCGCCGTGCCCGTACCGGCTGCTGCTGTGGCGGCCCTTGGAGCCCTTCGAGCCCGTCGAGAACCCGGTCAGGGCCAGGACCACCAACGCGATGACAGCTGTGAACTTGAGACTGCGCCCCCGTGCGATCATGCCGCAACCCTAGCGATCACCTGTCACGGCCATGTCACCGCATGGCGACCACCACGCACCCGGCGTAGCGTCGGGGTGGGACGGCCGCCGTCCACACCCTTCCGTGCACTTGGTACGACGGCCGTCACCAGCAGCTCAGGTGGTCCGGGCGGTTCCGGTGCCCTTCTCCGCGTCCAGCGCGTACACGCAGCGGTCCTTGCTGCAGGCGTACACGACGCCGTCCTTGACCACCGGCGCCCCGGTGATCTCGCCGCCGGTCGCGAGCTTCCAGCGCAGTCGGCCGTCGTCGGCCTTCAGTGTGTACAGCAGGTGGTCGGTCGAGCCGAAGTGGATACGGCCCTCCGCCACCGCGGGCGCGCCCACGATGTCGCCGCCCGCCTGGAAGCGCCACTTGGGCGTGCCCGTGACCGCGTCCAGGGTGTACAGCCCCTTGCCGCTGCCCACGTGCACATGGCCCGCGGCCACCAGGACCGGGTCGATGGACGACCGGGACTCCGTCGCGATGCGCCAGCGGTCGCGGCCGTCGGCGGCGTCGAGGGCGTAGACCGTGCCGAGGTAGTCGGCGAGGTAGATGCCGCCGCCGGTGACCGCGGGGCCGGGGGCGAAGGTGGGCGGGGAGAGGAAGACCGCCGGGGCCTCGAAGTGCCACTTCACATGGCCGCTCGCGATGTCCAGGGCCAGGACCCGGGTGCCCGCCGACACGTACACATAGCCGTCCGGCGCGGGCGACACCCGTACCGGAACGCCGCCGCAGGAGGCCGCGTCGCCGATCGGGTACGACCAGCGCTCGTCGCCCGTGCGCGCGTCCAGGGCACGCAGGCGGGCGTCCTGCCAGACGTACACCGTGCCCTCGTGGACGGCGGGCCCGGCCTCCGGTGACTCGAAGTCGGTCTGGGCGCCGGTCAGCTCCCACAGCTTCTGCCCGTTGGACGCCTCCCAGGCCTGGACGCCACCGCCGCGCGTGCCGGTGACGACCGTGCCGCGGTCGGCCTGGAGCGAGTACACCCACGCGTCCGTGGACAACCGCCACAGGTCCGCGCCCTCGCGGCAGTCCAGCGCGAACAGCGTCGGCCCGTCGGAGGCGTGGATACGGCCGTCCGCGACCGCCATCGACCAGGCCACGTCCCGTGTCTTGAAGCGCCGGCGGCCGGTGCCGACGTCCAGGGCGTGCACCTCGAAGGAGGTGACGTAGACGAGGTCGCCGGCGACGGAAGGGGTGCCCCACACGTCGTTCGACATACGGAAACGCCACGGGCGCCAGCCGCTCGCCGTCTCCGGGGGCACGGGCGGCGCCGACGGTGCGACGGCGTCGGTGCCGTTGACGCCGGGTCGCGGCTTGGACCAGGAGGCGGCCAGGGCAGCCTCCGGCGGGGGCGCCTTGACTGCCGCGGCACGGACGTCGGAGACGCGGGGGCCGGGGCCGATGGGCACCTGGGCGCCGGCCAGCCGGACCGGGCCGGAGTCGGGGCCGCCGACGGGGACGGGCGCCGGGACGACCGGGTCGCGCGAGGGCGGGGGCGGCACCGGAGCGGGGCGGGCGCCGCCGCCGCTGCGGCCGCCGCCCTGGCCGGGCTTGGCCGCCGGGCGGCCGTTGCGGCGCGACTCGATGAGGGTGACCGCCTTCTCGGGCAGCCACGCCGACGCCGTACCGCTGTCGTCGGAACCGGAGCCGAAGAGGTGGGGGGCCAGCTGGGCCTGGAGGTCGGCGGGGTTGGGGCGGCCCGTCGCCTCCATCTGCATCAGGGACTCGATCAGCGGGCGCAGCTCGTCCGGGAGGCCTTCGAGGTCCGGGCCCTCGCGCAGCAGCATGAAGACGGTCTCGACCGGGTTGGCACCGTGGAAGGGCGGATGCCCGGTGGCGGCGAAGACGAGCATCGAGCCGAGCGAGAAGACATCGCTCGCGCCGGTCACGCTCCGGGAGTCCTTGGCCTGCTCCGGCGACATGTAGGCGGGCGTACCGACGGCGACGTTCGTCATCGTCAAACGGGTGTTCGAGACGCCGGAGGCGATGCCGAAGTCGATCACCCGGGGGCCGTCCTCCACCACGAGGACGTTGGACGGCTTGAGGTCGCGGTGGACGAGTCCGGCGCCGTGGATGGACTGCAGCGCCTCCGCGACACCCGCCGCGAGCCAGCGCACCGCCTGGGCCGGGAGCGGCCCGCACTCGTTCACTATCTCCTCGAGGGAGGGCGCGGGGACGTACGCGGTGGCCAGCCACGGCACGGCCGCACGCGGGTCGGCGTCGACGACGGCCGCCGTGTAGAAGCCGGAGACGGCTCGGGCCGCCTCCACCTCGCGCGTGAAGCGGACGCGGAAGAGCTGGTCCTCGGCGAGCTCGGTCCGGACGGTCTTGATCGCCACGCGCCGGCCGGACGCCGAGCGCGCGAGATAGACCAGCCCCATGCCGCCGGCACCCAGCCGTCCCAGCACCTCGAACGGCCCGATACGCCGCGGATCGTGCTGCGTCAGCTGATCCACCACTTGCCTGCCACCTCCCCGTACAAGCCGCGCCATTCCACATATGTACGCGACCCCGTGCAGCGTCTCACCACCGCACCGCCATGGCGGCACGCACCCCGATTCTTCCTGTCCCGGGCACTGGTTGCGAACCCAGGGGCGAATCGGGGTGTCTCATGCCAAAAACGGATGTTTCACCGCTCGACCGCCCATCTGACCCGCTCCAGCACGGCGAACGACGTCCCTTGATTGTCGGTGACGACCGCCACCTTTCCGTACGACGTCTCGAATGGTGGTGACTGGACGCGCCCGCCGAGCCGGTTCACCGTCCTGAGGGCGGCCTCACACTCCTCGACCGCGAAGTGGACGAGAAAGTGGGGCGGCATTTCGGCCGGAAAGACGTCCGAGACCGCCGCGCGGCCGAAGTCGGGCCTGGCGTCCGGCCCGAACAGGGCGTCGTGGAAGAGGTCGCCGTAGAAGGTGTTGGCGGTCTCGGTGTCGCGGGCGTACAGCTCGACCCAGACGAAGGTGCCGACCTCGTGCCGTCTGCCGAAGCCGGGGTGGCTGTCCGGCTGCCAGAGACCGAAGACGGCACCCTCGGGGTCGGTGACCAGCGCGGCCAGGCCCAGGTCGCCGACCGGTACGGGTGCCGTGACGACCTGGCCGCCGGCCGCCCAGACCCGGTCGGCCAGCGCCTCCACGTCCGGCGTCGCGAAGTACACCGTCCACACCGTGGGCAGCCGCCCGTCCGTCTTGCGCGCCAGTGCGGCGACGGGCTCCCCCTCACGATGCGCCCACACCGAGCCGCCGTACGCGTCCTCGAAGGTCCACCCGAAGAGCTCGCCGTAGAACCGCTTGCCCGCCTCGACGTCGGGAAGCTGCGCGTCCACCCAGCACGGGACGCCCTCTCCGTATGCGGATGCCCTGTTTTCGGCCATACCGCCAAACTAACGGCGACTCACGCACCCCGCAGGACCAGGCACACCTGCCCCTCCCCGCTCAGGCACCCCATTTGCAGTCGGCCGAATCGCGCTCCGATCACCCCTCGGTAAGCTGACGGCATGACAGGACAAGTGCGTACCGTCGACGGCCGCGTGGCCGGCCGGCGTGGGCAGGCGACCCGGCAGAAGCTGCTCGACTGCCTCAGCGAGATGCTCAGCTCCTCCCCCTACCGGGACGTCAAAGTCATCGATGTCGCCCGGAAAGCGGGCACTTCACCCGCGACCTTCTACCAGTACTTCCCGGACGTCGAGGGCGCCGTCCTGGAGATCGCCGAGCAAATGGCCACCGAGGGCGGCCAGTTGACCGCGCTGCTCGAGGGCCGCTCATGGGTCGGCAAGGCCGGCTGGCAGACCGCGCAGGAACTCGTGGACGGTTTCCTGGAGTTCTGGCGCAAGAACGACGCCATCCTGCGCGTCGTCGACCTCGGTGCGGCCGAGGGCGACAAACGCTTCTACAAGATCCGCATGAAGATCCTCAACTCGGTGAACAACTCCCTTGCGGAATCGGTCACCGAGCTGCAGGCCAAGGGCAGGGTCGACAAGGACGTGAACCCGGCGGCGGTCGCCGGTTCGCTGGTCGCGATGCTCGCCGCGGTCGCCTCGCACCAGAAGGGCTTCCAGACGTGGGGCGTCAAGCAGGCCGAACTCAAGCCGAATCTGGCGCTGTTGGTGCACCTGGGTGTGACCGGCAAGAAGCCGACCAAGTAATCCGGCGCCAGTCCTGTCTGGCAGGCGGCGGCTCATCCGACGTGAGCCGCCGCCTGCCGCTCTATGCGGGCAGCGGCCGGTCCCGCACCACGTGCTTCATCACCAGCGTCGAGGTCAGCCGCTGCACCCCGGGCAGCGTCGCCAACCGCTCGTCGTACAGCCGCTGGAAGGCCGCGAGGTCGGCCGTCGCCACCCGCAGCAGGTAGTCGGGCTCGCCGAACAGCCGCTGCGCGTCCAGCACATGGGGAATCTCCGCCAGCGCCCGCTCGAACTCCGCGACCGTGTCCCGGTCCTCCTGCCGCATCGACACGAAGACCAGCGCCTCGAAGGTCAGCCCCACGGCGGCCGGCGCCACCACCGCCCGGTATCCGCTGATCGCCCCCGACCGCTCCAGCTCCCGCAGCCGCCGGTGGCACGGCGAGACGCTCAGCCGCACCCGCGCGGCCAGCTCGGTCACGGTCAGCCGCCCGTCCTGCTGCAGCTCGGCAAGAATCTTCCGGTCCACGTCGTCCATGAAGAAGATATTTGCTCAGAACTCGCGATCATGAGCAAACTTCGACAACACTTTCGGGCCATTCACGCCTAATGTCCCCCACATGGACACCGCACTGCTGCTTTCCTTCCTGACCCTCGACCTCCTGCTGGTCTGTGTGCCGGGCGCCGACTGGGCGTACGCGATCTCGGCCGGCCTGCGCGGACGTTCGGTGGCGTGGGCGGTGGGCGGCCTGGTCGCGGGGTACGCGCTGCACACGGCACTGGCGGTGGCGGGCCTTGCGGTGCTGGTGGCCGGGGAGCCGCGGCTGCTGACGGCGCTGACGGTGGCGGGGGCCGGATACCTGGTGTGGCTGGGGTGGGGCGTGCTGCGCCGGCCGGGCGTGCCGGGGGCGGCCGAAGACCCCGGGGAGGAGGCGTCCCGCGCCCGGGTGTTCCTGCGCGGCGCGACGATCAGCGGTCTGAACCCCAAGGGCCTGCTGCTCTACCTGTCGGTCCTGCCGCAGTTCCTGACCGCCCACGGAGCGCTCCCGGTCCCCGTCCAGACCGCCGCCCTCGGCGTGCTCCACATGGCGTGCTGCGCGGCCGTCTACCTCACGGTCGGCCTGGGAGCCCGGGGCGTCCTGGGCACCCGCCCGTCCGCCGCCCGCGCGGTGACGCGCACGTCGGGGGCGGCGATGCTGGGGATCGGGGCGTTTCTGCTGGTCCAGCGGTTGGCGACGTTGTAGCGGGGTTGAGTGGTTGCCGCCCTGTTTGCGTACGTATGGGCAGGCACTCCGCTACTCCGCGAAAGGAGAGGCGATCATGAACCTCCTGAAGCGTGCGGCCCCGGCCCTTGTGACGGTCGCCTTGATGACCGGCACCGCGGGCCTCGCCGCGGCTCCGGCCTTCGCGGCCCAGCCCGGCGTGGAATGCGACGAGTTCCCCAGCAGCCCCGGGCACTCCGCGCTCTCACCCGGCTCCCCGTTCAACGAGGACGGCGTCTCCGGCACCCACTACGCGGGCGAGCAGCCGCAGAACTCCAAGAACATCCACTCGGTGTCGCAGTACGACGTGGCCTGCGAGAAGGTCTCGGCGCACTGACACCCGGCCTCATCTCCGTACGATCCTGAAAAGCCGTATCTCCCGCTCCACCCGGGCCTGATAAGTGGCGTACGGCGGCCAGAAGGCCAGCGCGGTCTTCCAGGCCGCCGCCCGCTCCTCGCCCTCCAGCAACCGGGCCCGCACCGGAATGTCCGCGCCCTTCCAGCTGACCTCGGCGTCGGGGTGGGCGAGGAGGTTGTGGGTCCAGGCCGGGTGGTCCGTACGGCCGAAGTTGGAGCCGATGAGGATCCAGCTGCGCCCGTCGTTCTCGGGCATGCAGGCGAGTGGCGTACGGCGCGGCAGCCCGCTCCGCGCGCCGGTGGACGTGAGGATCACGCCCGGCAGCATCTGGGCGCTGAGCAGGACCTTTCCGCGGGTGAGCCGGTGGACGGCCCGGTCCAGCGCGGGCACAACGTGCGGGGCGACCTTCACGAAGCCCCGCGTCGACGAGACCTTCTGCACCAGCCGTGCGCCGATCACACCGTCACCTCCCGGCCCTGTCCGAAGAGCCGCGCCGTGTCGGCGGCGTGCGCCCGCAGCCGGTGCACCGGCCCGAAGAGCAGCTCGTCGCCGGAGGCGCGCTTGAAGTAGAGATGCGCCTCGTGTTCCCAGGTGAAACCGATGCCGCCGTGCAACTGGATCCCTTCGGCGGCGGCCCCGCGCAAAGCCTCCAGGGCCTGCGCGAGGGCGAGCCCGCCGACCCGCCCGCCCGTCTCCCGCCACCGCCCTTCCAACGAGGCGCTTCGCGCCGCACCTCCTGATTCGTTCACCGAAGCCCAGGCCGCGTAGTACGCGGCCGAACGCGCCGCCTGCACCTGGACGTACACATCGGCCAGCCGGTGCTTGACCGCCTGGAAGGACCCGATCGCCCGCCCGAACTGCTCGCGCTGTTTCACGTACTCGACCGTCCGCTGCAGCACCCGGTCGGCGGCCCCGACGGCCTCGCAGGCGAGCACGGCGGCTGCGGTGTCGCCGAGCGAGGAGAGCGCGCCGAGGACGTCACCGTCTTCAGCGCCGAGCAACTCGGCCTCGACGTCCCGGATTTGGAGGCGGGCCTGCGGCCGGGTGGCGTCGAGGGCGGTCTGCCGTACGCGCACCAGCCCCGCCGCGTCCCCCGGTACGAGGAAGAGCCGGGTCCGCGACCGCGCAAACCCCCCGGTGTGCGCGGCGACCACGAGCAGCCCCGCGCTGTGCCCGTCGAGCACCTGCCCGGCCTCCCCGTACAACCGCCACCCCTCCCCCGCCCGCCGGGCCTGCACGCCCCCCGCGCGCCCGCCGCCCGCCCACTCCCCGCCGTTGTCGCCGGTCAGCGCGAGGGCGGTGGCCAGGGCGGTGCCGGGGACGGCGAGGGCGGCGGTGAGTGCGCCGGAGGCGAGGCGGGGGAGCAGGGTGGTGCGCTGGGCGTCGGTGCCGAGGGCGAGGATCAGCGGCGCGGCGAGGACGCAGGTCGCGAGGAACGGGGAGGGGGCGAGCACCCTGCCCGACTCCTCGGCGGCCAGGGCGAGTTCGGTGCTCGAGCAGCCGACCCCGCCGTACGCCTCCGGGAGGGCGAGTCCGGGCAGTCCGAGCCGGTCCGCGAGGGCGGTCCACAGCGTCGGGTCGTGTCCGGCGGGGGTGTCGAGGGCGGCGCGCAGCTCCTCGGGGCCGCAGTGCTTGCGGAGCAGTTCGCGCAGGGTGCGGCGGATCTCGTCCTGCTCGGCGGTGAAGCCGGCGTCCATGGCTGTCCCCCTCTTCCCTCCGGATCTGACGGTCCGTCATATTAGGAGCGCCGGAACGAGATGCACAGGGGCAGGAGGCCTCTCATGACTCCCATGGCTCCCGGGGGCCGCAAAGTGGCCGTGGTCGGGGTGTCCCTCTCCGACTGCGGCCGGGTGGACGACGCGACGCCGTACACACTGCACGCCCAGGCGGCCCGCCGAGCGCTGGCGGACGCGGGGCTCGGCCGGGAGGTGGTGGACGGCTTCGCCTCGGCGGGCCTCGGCACGCTTCCGCCGGTCGAGGTGGCCGAGTACCTGGGCCTGCGCCCCACCTGGGTCGACTCCACGGCGGTCGGCGGCTCGGCCTGGGAGGTGATGGCGGCGCACGCGGCGGACGCGATCGCCGCCGGGCACGCGAACGCGGTCCTGCTGGTGTACGGCTCCACGGCCCGCGCGGACATCAGGGCGGGCCGGCGCACGGGCAACCTGTCCTTCGGCTCCCGCGGCCCGCTCCAGTTCGAGGTGCCGTACGGCCACACGCTCATCGCCAAGTACGCGATGGCGGCCCGCCGTCACATGATCGAACACGGCACGACGATCGAGCAGTTGGCGTCCGTGGCCGTACAGGCGAGGGCGAACGCGGCACTGAACCCGGAGGCGATGTTCCGCGACCCGATCACGGTGGACGACGTGCTCGACGGGCCGATGATCGCGGACCCGTTCACGAAGCTGCACTGCTGCATTCGTTCCGACGGCGGGGCGGCGGTGCTGCTGGCCGCCGAGGAGTTCGTACGGGACTGTCGTACGGCTCCGGTGTGGGTGCTCGGGACCGGGGAGCACGTCTCGCATTCCGCGATGTCGGAGTGGGCGGACTTCACGGTGTCGCCGGCGGCGGTGAGCGGGCGGCTGGCGTTCGAGCGGGCCGGGGCGGGGCCCGCGGAGATGGACTTCGCGCAGATCTACGACGCGTTCACGTACATGACGCTGGTGACCCTGGAAGACCTGGGGTTCTGCGGGAAGGGGGAGGGCGGGGCGTTCGTGGAGAAGGGGCGGTTGCTGGTGCAGGGCGGGGAGCTTCCGGTGAACACGGACGGGGGCGGGCTGTCGGCCCAACATCCGGGGATGCGCGGGTTGTTCCTGCTGGTGGAGGCGGTACGGCAGCTGCGAGGGGAGGCGGGAGCGAGGCAAGTCCGGGGCGGAGACGGGGAGTTGCCACGGCTGGGGGTGGCTTCGGGCACGGGCGGCTGGTTCTGTTCTTCCGGGACCGTGGTGTTGGGCCGGGGGTGAACCGGGCTCACCTGCCGACCGTGATCACGGCTTTGTCGTTGGCGGGACGGGGGTCACGGCGGACCGTGCCCGCCTTCGTCGCCGCCTCCGTGTCCTGGACGATCACACTGCCCGTTCCGGGTTCGCCCAGGCGCAGGGTGAACTCGAAGGTGCGGGTCTCACCGGGTGCGAGGTCCTCGATGGGGCAGGTGTAGGTGAGGATGCCGCTCTCGCAGTAGGGGCCGTACTCGCCGTCGTCGATCTCCGTCGTCGGCTGCTTCAGGACGCCGCTGTCGTAGGGCTGACTGAAGACCAGCTCCGCGACGTCGCCCGGGTCGCCGGGGCCGTTGTTGCGGACGGTGAGGCGGAGTTTGCGGATGTCGCCGGGGTCGCCGTGCAGGTCGACGTCGGTGACCTCGTAGTCGGCGTGGATGTCGAGGGTGAGGCGGGTCTCGCTGCCGCCGGACTCGAAGGTGCCGCGCGCCGAGGGCCGGGCCTCGGCCTCCAGGGACGGCCCGTCGCCGAGGTCACCGTTCCTGGACTCCGGCTCGGTGTCGAGGGGCCGGACCTCCGACACGACCGTCCCGGACATCACCGTCTTCGAGGCCCGCACCCGCACCCCGCCCTTCAGGGCGAAGGTCTCCCCCGGCGCGATCCGCACGTCCGGGATACGGCAGACGGCGATGTTGCCTTGGTACTGCTTCGGGTCGAGGTACCGGCAGTTGTCGTACCGCTCGACGAACTCGGCCGCTCCGACGCGGAGTTCGATGTCCAGTCCCCGCACGGGCACGGTCCCGCTGTTCCGCACGACGAGCGGCGTGGTCACCTCGGCGCCCGGACGGACGTCCTTGAACGCCTCGGGGGCCGACACCTCGACGACCGGCTCACCGACGACAACTTTCGTACGGGCGGTGAGCTTCTTGCCGTCCTTCGTGGTGTACGTGAAGCGCACGACCGCGGAGTCACCGGCCTTGGCGCCCTTCGCGGCGACCGGGACGACGCGTTGCGATGCGCCACCGTCGATGAAGACGCCCGAGATGTCACAAGTGACGTGCGCGGCACCGCCCTTGCAGTCCGGCCCGCTCCACCGCAACCAGACGACGCCCACCGACCCGCCGACCACGTCCACGGTGACCCGCCGGGTTCCGGTACGGGGGTAGGGCTCATCGCCGTCGACGCGGACCTGGAACTCCGGTTTGTTCTCGACGGCGGTCTTCTCGCCGTACGGAGGGAGGTAGTACACCTCGGGCGCGGAGAGGGAGGTGGGCTCGTTGCCGGTGCAGGCGGTGAGGACGCCACCGCCGAGCAGGAGGGCGGCGAGGAGGACGGGTGAGCGCCTCACACTGCCGCCTCCTTCGTCTCTACGATCGTCAGGGACTCGCCAACCTACTCCCGCCCCGCCTCGCCTCGAACGGTGAGTGAGAATTCGGGGCATGGGAACCGATCTCCACGACCTGCTGAGGTCACTGCGCGTATGGGACCCGGCGGTCACCGAACTGCCGCCCTTCGACCCGACGACCGCCCCCGCCGAACCGCTCCCCTTGTTCACCACGTGGTTCGCTCAGGCGGTGGCGGCGGGCCAGACCGAGCCGCACACCATGTCCCTCGCGACCTCGGACGAGGCGGGCCTGCCGGACGTACGGATCGTGATGCTGCACGGCGCCGACGAAGACGGCTGGTCTTTCGCCACCCACGCGACCAGCCGCAAGGGCACCCAGCTGGCGGCCCGCCCGTACGCGGCCCTCGGCTTCTACTGGCCGGTCCTGGGCCGCCAGGTCCGCGTCCGCGGCCCGGTCACCGCGGCCCCGGCCGCCGACTCCCAGGGCGACCTCCACGCCCGCTCGACCGGCGCCCTCGCGGCCGCCCTGACCGGCCACCAGAGCGAAGTCCTGGGCTCACTGGAGGAGTTGGCGCGCGTGTCGGAGGCGTCCTGGGAGCGCGCTCAGCGCGAACCGGACGCCCCCGTACCCTCCTGGACCCGCTACCACCTCCAGCCGGACGAGGTGGAGTTCTTCCAGGGCGACGAGCGTCGACAGCACGTACGGCTGAATTACTGGCGGGAGAACGGGGGGTGGGTCAAGCAGCTGCTGTGGCCGTAGGGCTCACGCCGTGAAGTCGTACACCGCGAAATCCGCCACCGGGCGATACCCGATCCGCTGGTACAGCGCGTTGCTCGTCGGGTTGGCCAGGTCCGTGAACAGCAGTACCTCGTCCGCGCCGGAGGCCACCGCGACACGGCTGACCTCGGCCGTCACCGCCCCGGCGTAACCGCGGCCGCGCAGGTGGGACGGGGTGTAGACGGGTGCGACCCGCACCTGGCCGGCGATCATCGGTGTCGCCCCGGCCATGGAGACCGGGCTGCCGTCGGCGTCCTCCCAGAAAGTGACCCCGCCGTAGGCGATGCGCGACTCCGCCCACTCGTCCGCTCGAGAATCCGACATCCCGCCGACCGCCGCGGAGAACTCGTCCTTCCAGCGGACCAGTTGGGCGCGGTCCTGCTCCCCGACGACCCTCGGCCGCCCCTCGGGAGCAGGACCCGGAATCGTCAGTGTGCCGAGCCGGTACAGCCGCTGGCGCTCGTGCAGTCCGGCCGTCGCCCCGGTGTGCCGCTGCCAGGCCTCGGTGAAGGCGGCGGCCGTGGCGCGTTCGCCGGAGACACCGGGCAGGGAGTGGTCGACGGCGGCCAGGTGGACGGCCAGGGCGTCGGCCTCCTCCGGAGTGAGGCGGGTGAGGTACAGACGGAACGGAGGGGTGCGGAAGTAGACCGCCCTGACCTCGCCCTCCCGCTCCAGCACACCGAAGACGGCCGCCCCGTCGCCGTACACCTGCGGACCGCGCGTCCGCAGCGCCTCGGTCACCGTCAACGGCACGGTGTGCAGGGCTGGTTGAGCGTGCAGGAAGGCTCCGGCGCGGGAGAGGAAGAGGTCGAGGTCGTCTGTGCGGTGCCAGTCTCCGGGATGCATGCTCCATGATCCCGTACGCCCGTTCCGGACACCGCCGAATTTACGGGAGCTTCGGCTCCGGATCCGTCCCCACCCGTCCGTGCAGATGCATGTCCCGGAACGCGTCGTGCCGCCCCGCCTCGAACATCGCGCCCCGCAGCGTGCCCTCGAGGCGGAAGCCGCAGCGTTCGGCGATACGGCAGGAGGCGTCGTGGCCGAGGGCGTGGCCCAGCTCGAGGCGGTACAGGCCGAGGTCGGTGAGTGCCCAGTGGGCAGCGAGACCGAGGGCGCGGGTGGCGACACCGCGGCCGCGCGCCTCGGGCAGGACCCAGTAGCCGACGCGGGCGGTGCGGAAGACATGGCTGATGGTGTTGACGCTGATGTGCCCCAGCGTCGTACCGCTCGACTCGTCCGTGATGCGGTACGCGGCGATCGTGCCGTCCACCGCCTCCCGAGCCCGTTCGCGCAGGAACTCCGCGGCTTCGTCCAGGTCGGAGATCAGCGTGAGCGGGGTGTTCCAGCGTCGGAACTCCGGGTCGGTCACCCCGCGCAGCCAGGTCTCGGCGTCGACGGCGGGGTCCCATGGGCACAGGCGCAAGCCGCGGCCGTACAACTCGGGGAAGGGGGAAGGGAGATGCTGCTCGTCGACAGAGGCCATCGGGCCATTCAAGCCGGTACGGCTCACCGCCGCGGCCGGAACACCGGTGCCCCTTCCCGGAAGGTCACCTCCAGCTCCATCCCCGCCCGCAGCTCCCCCTCCCCGTACTCCACGACCTCGGTCATCATCCGCGGCCCCTCCGCGAGATCGACCACGGCGGCGACGTACGGTGTCCGCTCCCCGAAGGGCGGCAGGTCGTTGCGGTGCACGACCGACCAGGTGTAGAGCACGGCCCGTCCGCTCGCCCGCTCCCACGCCACGTCCTCGCTCCAGCAGCGCGGGCAGAACTCGCGCGGGTAGTGGTGCGCCCGCCCGCACGCCCCGCAGCGGCGGATCAGCAGCCGGCCCTCGGCGGCGGCGTCCCAGTAGGTCCGGGTGAAGGCGTCGGCCTCGGGGACGTCGTGGCGCGCGGTCATCCGAACCAGCCCACCGCGGCGTCCACCGACCACACCTGCCACGACATCCCGAACAGCCCGACCACCGACATCAACGCCATCATCGAGTTCTGGCCCTGCTCGGCCACCTCGTGGATCATGAGCGTGAAGTAGAGGACGTTCAGGAGCAGGCCTCCGACCAGGGCGATCGGAGTCAGGAACCCTGCGATCAGGCCGAGGCCCAGCGCCAGCTCCGCGTACACCACCACGTACGCCATCGTCCGCGGCCGCGGCGCCACCACGACCTCGAAGCCGGACCGCACGGCGTTCCAGCGGTGCTTCGCCGCGATCGAGGCCGCCCACTTGATCCCGGTGCCACGCTCGAACCAGGCCTTGCGGTCCTTGTGCCGCCAGCTCTCCAGCCACCACAGCCCGAGGCCTATGCGCAGCACGGCCAGCCACTCAGCGCCACTGAGCCAGATCGAGTCCATGAATCTGACGGTACGTCAGATGAGCGGATCCCGGAAGCCGCCTGTGCGTCCCCGGTGAAGCTGTGGGGTCGCCATGAATGCCCGCGCATTGTTAGCAATTTCGTCGGCACTGTCGCTACCTTCACAGACGCAAGCAGAGAACTCCGAGGGAGCGAACCGTGAAGCACAGGGCAGTCAAGCGCAGGACCGTCGTGATGGGCATCGGAGCCACCGCGGGCGTCGCCGCGGTCGGCGGCGTCGCCCTCAGCGCGCAAGCCTCCAGCGACTCGTCGCCGGCCTCCTCGGACTCGGACTCGCTGGCCTTCGACCCGGACGGCTACACGAAGAAGACGACGACCATCACCGACACGGACGGCAACGAGCACTCCGTGACGTACCACTTCTGGAAGGCGATCACCTACGTCGCCAAGCCGGTGGACGCCACCTACCAGTCACTCATCGTCAGCGCCCCGGTCGAGATCGACGGCAAGACGGTCGACCCGGCGAACGCGCCGATCCTGTTCGCGAACTCCATCGGCGGCTACATGCCCTCCTCCGTGGCGGACGCCACCGAGGTCGGCGGGGGCGGCTCTGCCATGGGCGGCGGCGGTGCCCCCAGCGGCGCCCCCACCGGCAGCGCCGCGCCCAGCGCCTCGGCCTCCAACGCGAACGGCAACACCAACGCCACCGGCGGCGCCACCTCCAGCAACCAGCTGCTCGCCCTGGCCGCCGGCTACGTCGTCGTCGAGCCCGGTGCCCGCGGCCGTACCCTCAAGAACTCCGACGGCGAGTACTACGGCACCGCCCCGGCCGCGATCGTCGACCTCAAGGCGGCCGTGCGGTACGTGAAGGCCAACAAGGGCCGCATCCCCGGCGACGTCGAGCGGATCGTCTCCGCCGGTACGAGCGCCGGTGGCGCCCTGTCGTCCCTGCTCGGCGCGTCCGGTGACAGCCCGATCTACGAGAAGTACCTCAAGGAGCTCGGCGCGGCCGACGCCTCCGACGCGATCTTCGCGGTCGGCGCCTGGTGCCCGATCACCGACCTGGAGCACGCCGACGGCGCCTACGAGTGGAACTGGGGCACCAACGAACTCAGCACCGGCAAGCAGGTCGACCAGACGGTGTCGAAGGACCTGCAGGCGCAGTTCGCCGAGTACCAGGCGTCGCTGAAGCTGCGCGGCCTGAACCGGTTCGGCGCGCTGACCGCCCGGAACTACGACGAGTACCTGGTCAGGCAGTACCTGGAGCCGTCGGCGACCAAGTACCTCACCGATCTGTCGGACGCGGACCGCGAGGTGTACCTGGCGAAGAACACCTTCATCACCTGGTCCGGCGGCAAGGCCACCTTCACCTGGGACGACTTCCTCACCCACGTCGGCGCCCGCAAGAAGACCACCCCGGCCTTCGACGCCTTCGACCTGTCGGCGGGCGAGAACAACGAGTTCGGCGCGGGCACCACCGCGAACCGCCACTTCACGGCGTACGGCGCCAGGAACGACACCACCGGGCTCAGCAGCAGGCGGGTCGCGAGCGACATACCCGAGAAGCTGCACCTGATGAACCCGATGTTCCACCTGGTGGACAAGGTCAACGGCCGCCGCTCGAAGCACTGGTGGATCCGCCTCGGCACCAACGACTCCGACACCTCGCACGTCATCTCCGCCAACCTCGCCGCCGCCGCGGCCGGCCTCGGCGACGAGGTCGACCACCTCTACTACTGGGACCAGGGCCACGGCGCGAACACCGACCCGGGCGACTTCATCAAGTGGATCGCCAAGGTGACGGGCTTCAAGGACAACGGAAAGGCCAAGGCCGGGAAGTAGGCCGGTGAGCGGGTGGGGATGATCGCCGTTTCCACACAACCAGGTGGCCTACGTCACAAGCCCCACCCACTCCTCCTACACGCGTGATCAATCCGAAACCAATTCCCCTCTTGACCGAGACCCATCAACCCGGTGCGTGATTACGCTCGCGCACATGGCCGACTCCACATCGTCAGCGAGCCCCCCGGAGCGCCCCGTCTACGTGATCGGCGGCGGTCCCGGCGGGCTCTCCGTCGCGTACGCGCTGCGCGCCCGGGGCATCCGCGCCGTCGTCCTGGAGAAGTCCGACCGGGTCGGCGCGGCCTGGCGCGGCCACTACGACCGCCTCCACCTGCACACCACCCGCCGGCTGTCGGCCCTGCCCGGCCTGCCCATGCCGCGCCGCTTCGGGCGCTGGGTGTCCCGGGACGACGTGGTGCGCTACCTGGAGAAGTACGCCGAGGCCCATGAGCTGGAGATCGTCACCGGCGTCGAGGTCTCCCGCGTCGAGCGCACCCCCGACGGCACCGGCTGGCTGCTGCACGCCACCGGCGGCCGCGAACTGACCGGCACGGCGGTCGTCGTGGCCACCGGCTACAACCACACGCCGTACGTCCCCGACTGGACCGGGCTCGAGAAGTACTCCGGCGACTTCGTCCACGCCGGCGACTACCGCACCCCCGCGCCCTATGCCGGCCGTGACGTCCTCGTCGTCGGCGTCGGCAACACCGGCGCCGAGATCGCCGTGGACCTGGTGGAGGGCGGCGCCTCGCGGGTGCGGCTGTCGGTTCGCACCGCCCCGCACATCGTGCGGCGCTCGACCGCCGGGTGGGCCGCCCAGTACACGGGGATTCTGGTACGGCGGCTGCCGGTCGCCGTGGTCGACCGGCTCGCGCGGCCGATGGCGAAGCTGAGCGTGCCCGACCTGTCCGAGCAGGGGCTGCCCCGGCCGGAGACCGGGCTCTACAGCCGGGTCAAGGAGGGCGCCATCCCGGTGCAGGACGTCGGCCTCATCGACGCCGTGCGCAAGGGGCGGGTCGAGGTCGTGGCCGCCGTCGACGGGTTCGAGGACGGCAAGGTCGTCCTCGCCGACGGCACCCGTATCTCACCGGACGCGGTCGTCGCCGCCACCGGTTACGCCCGCGCCCTGGAGCGCCTCGTCGGCCACCTCGACGTGCTCGACACGAAGGGCAGACCCTTGGCGCACGGCGCCCGCACCCCGCAGAACGCTCCCGGCCTGCACTTCACCGGCTTCACCACCCCCATCTCCGGCACCCTCCGCGAGCTGGCCATCGACGCCGAGAAGATCGCGAAGGCCGTCGAGAAGAGCGGTGGGGCCGCCCTCTCGCGGCTCCCCGGCTGACGTAGAAGTCCTCAACTCCCTGCAGTACGCCTCCTGTTACTCCTGAGTCAGATGTGACAGGAGCGTTGAAGCGTGCCCTCGTACAGGGCCAGAATGTGAAACCTGCTCACCTTTCTGGCTCCACCGACTTCTCTCCCCCGACGGAGGATGCACGTGGCACGCGAAAGACAGCCCCACCCCCGCACGCTCTCCCGGCGCTCCCTGCTCGGCGGTGCCGCCGCAGCCGCGGGCGCCGTAACCCTCACCACCACCGCGGCCGGCTCCGCGTCCGCGGCAGCCACCCGCGACGTGGACGTCGCGATCGTCGGCGGCGGTCTCGCCGGGCTCACCACGGCCCGCGACCTGGTGGCCGGCGGCAAGACGGTCGCCGTCCTGGAGGCCCGCGACCGCGTCGGCGGCCGGGTCGTCAACCTCTCCCTGGCCAACGGCGGTGTCACCGAGGGCGGCGGCGAGTTCATCGGCCCCACCCAGGACCGCATCAAGGCCCTCGCCGACTCGCTCGGCGTCGCCACCTTCACGACGTACAACACCGGCAAGAACCTGCTCTACAAGGACGGCACGAAGACCCCGTACGCCACCGACGGCATCCTCGGCTCGGTCCCGCCCGTCGACGCGGCCGGTCTCGCCAACGCCGCGATCGTGCAGGCATCGCTGGACGACATGGCCAAGACGATCCCGGTGGACGCGCCCTGGACGGCCGCGAAGGCCGCCGAGTGGGACAAGCAGACCTTCGAGAGCTGGCTGAACGCCCACGCGATCATCCCGTCCGCCAAGTTCCTGCTGGACGTGGCCTGTACGTCGATCTTCTCGGCGCAGCCCCGTGAACTCTCCCTGCTCTTCGTCCTCTTCTACATCGCCGCCGCGGGCAACGAGTCCAACGTCGGCACCCTGGAACGCCTCACCGACACCGCGAACGGCGCCCAGGAGTCCCGTTTCGTCGGCGGCTCCCAGCAGGTCCCGATCAAGCTGGCCGCCAAGCTCGGCGACAAGGTGGTGCTGAGCGCGCCGGTGCGGTCGGTCGTGCAGTCCGGCAGCAAGTACGTCGTGACGGCCGACGGCATCACGGTGACCGCGAAGAAGGTCGTGGTCGCCGTACCGCCCCCGCTGGCCGCGCGCATCACCTTCGACCCGCTGCTGCCGGCCTCCCGCGACCAGCTCGGCCAGCGCCTCCCGATGGGCTCCATCGGCAAGGCGATCGCCGTCTACGACACCCCGTTCTGGCGCGCCGACGGCCTGAACGGCCAGGTCGTCAGCGACTCCGGCCTGGTCCGCTCGACCTTCGACAACTCCCCGCCGGACGCCTCCTACGGCGCCCTGATGGGCTTCATCGAGGCCGACGAGATGCGGGCGTACGACGCCTCGAGCGTCGACGAGGTGAAGACGGCCGTCCTGAAGGACTACGCCACCTACTTCGGCGACAAGGCCAAGTCGCCCACCTCCTTCGTCCTGCAGCGCTGGGACAACGAGGGCTTCTCCCGCGGCGGCCCGGTCGCCTACGCCCCGCCGGGCGTCCTGACCGAGTACGGCGCCGCCCTGCGCAAGCCGGCGGGCGGCATCCACTGGGCGGGCACGGAGACGTCCACGTACTGGAACGGCTTCATGGACGGGGCGGTGCGGTCGGGCGAGCGGGTGGCGAAGGAAGTCATCGCAGCCCTGTGAGCATGGCGAAGGCCCGGTTCCGAGCGGAGCCGGGCCTTCGCCATCTGCCGTACTGCGTACGTCGGTTACCGGCTGCGTCAGTCGCGCTGGAACCGCGCCTTCAGCCGCGGAGCGAACCGCACCGCCGCCACACCCAAGGCCGCCAGACCGGCCGCGAACGCCAGCAGCATGCCCATGCCGCCCGCGCCCGTGGAGGCCAGGATGCCGCCGTCGGTCGAGGTGCCCGAGTCGTCCGTGCTCGTGCCGGTGCCGTCCGAGCTCTCCGACGGGGACGGCGACGGCGAGGCCGACGCGTCCGCGGCGACGACCTCGACCGTGAAGGTGGCCGTGGCGCCCGCGGAGGTGGCAGTGACGGTGTAGGTGCCCTTGCCCCGGCCGGCGATCAGCGTCGGCGCGGTGGCCTTGCCGTCGGAGTCGGTCATGACGTGGACGGTCCGGTCCTCGCCGTCGAAGCGCGGGGCGTCGTCGTCGCCGTCCTCGACCTTGAACGCGACGTCCTTGACGGCGGCGGGCTTGCCGTCCGCGGTCACCAGGGCCTGCAGCGCGTCCTCGAAGGACTCGCCCTGCCCGGCCTGCTGACCGTCGCCCTCGGCGGCCTCGACCTGGTACGCCGTCTTCTTCACCTGCGCTGAGAAGACCGTCGAGGCGCCGTCGGTCTCCGCGCGAACGGTGAACCTGCCCTCCTTGGAGGACCCGGAGATGTAAGGCGTCGCGGCGCGGCCCTTGGCGTCGGTGGCAACCACGATCTGCTGCTGGTGGTTCGCCTTCTCGAACTCGACCCCGAGCTTGTCCGGGTCGTCGATCGTGAACGTCACGCTGACGCCCTCGATCGGGTTGCCGTCCTTGTCCTTGACGGCCACGGCCATCGGCACGAACTCGTAGCCGGGCGCGACGGTCTGGTCGGCGCCGGAGACCTGGGTCAGGTCGGCGACCGCGGGGGCGTCCCACTGGATCACGACGCGGCCGTCGCCGCCGGGGGCGTTGACGCCGCCCTCGGCCACGCCGGAGGTGACCGGGTCGCCCGCGGGGGACCAGAACGGGTCGGTCCGCTCCGGTGCCTTGTAGCCGCCGCTGCCCACCAGGCGGGCGCCGCTCACCCGGGCGGCGTTCGCGTAGCTGCTGCCGCCTCCGCCGCTGCCCGTCTTCACCTCGCTCGGGCTGCCGGGCGTCGTGTCGATACCGGCGCCACCGCCACCGCCCGCGTAACCGGCGCCGCCACCACCGCCGCCCCAGCGGCCCTTGACGCCGGCACCGCCCGCGCCGCCCGCGGAGTGGTCGGCGCCCGCCGCGGCACCGCTGCCGCCCGCACCGCCGGTGCCCCCCTTGGCACCCTTGCCGCCGAGGTCCCCCTCGGAGGCGTCCTGTCCGTTCTCACCGCCGCCGGCGCCCGCGTGGGCGGTGCCCGCGCTGTCGCCCGCACCGCCACCACCGGCGGCGATGAGGACCGCCTCGCCGGAACCGGTGCGGACGCCGGTGCTGTTGCCGCCGGGCTCGGCGAAGCCGCCGCCGGCCGCGCCGCCGCGCGCGTCGCCGTACTCGAAGCCGCCCACCGCGCCGCCGACCTTGAGGGTCAGCGTCTCGCCCGGAGTGACCTTCACCGTGCCCGCGGCGAACGCGCCCGCACCGCCGGTCGCCATGGAGTTCCCGCCGCCGCCCTGCCCCCATGCACGGACGTCCAGCTCGGTCACGCCACCCGGGACCGTGAACTCCTGCACGGCCTTCGTCGAGTCGAACAGCCGGCAGCTCTCGAAGCCCGCCGTCGGCGTGCACGCCTCACCGTCGGCCGAGGCCGCGCTGCCCGCTGCGGCCGCGGACGGCATGCCCGCGAGCCCGAGGCCGGCGGCACCGAGCGTGGCGGCGGCCACGACCGCAGCACCCCGTCTCCAGCCGTTTCGGCGCAGCACGACAGAACCCTGATTCATCGAGTAGTCCCCCCACCTGGGTCAAGCTCCCCCCTGGAGCTTGCAAAAACAGGGACCAGAGTTACCGATCGTATGCAGGTAAGTCCAGTGAGGCAGTTGATTTAAGTTCCCACCAGTTCCTGACACCGCGTCAGTTCAGTAATCTGACAGTGCGTCAGTTATTGCTTCAGTTGTTGCTGTCACACAGGAGCGGGCGGACCGATGCTTGGATCAACCCACGGCACCCTCACCACCGACTCCCGCCGGGCCCGGGTCATCGCCTGCGGCGAGCAGCCCGGTCCCGCCGTCCACGGCAGGCCGGCCGAGGTCGACGACTTCGACGTCAGCGGTCGGCCGCTCTATGCCGACGTACCCGATCTGGACCGGTTCTTCCGCCCCGAGTCCGTCGCCGTGATCGGCGCCTCGGACGCCGAGGGGCGGCCCAACACCGGCATCACCCGCCAACTGGTGGCCTGGGCCGAGCGTGTGGGCGCACGTCTGCACCCGGTGCACCCCACCCGCCCGTCCGTTTTCGGCATACCCTGCTCCCCCTCCGTCGCCGACCTGCCCGAGCAGGTCGATCTGGCCGTACTCCTGCTGGCCGACCCGCTCCCCGTGGTCGAGGAACTGGCCGAGGCCAAGGTGAAGTTCGCGGTCGTCTTCGCCTCCGGGTTCGCCGAGACCGGCGAGGAGGGCGCGGCCGCGCAGGAGCGCCTCGCCGCCGCCGTCGCCCGCTCCGGGATGCGCCTGCTCGGACCCAACACCAACCTCAACGCCTTCGAGCGCTTCCGGGACGACCTCGACGGACCGGCCATCGCCCTCATCACCCAGTCCGGCCACCAGGGCCGCCCCGTCTTCTCCCTCCAGGAACTCGGCATCCGCCTCTCGCACTGGGCGCCCACCGGCAACGAGGCCGATCTGGAGACCGCCGACTTCCTCTCCTACTTCGCCGAGCAGCCCGAGGTCGGCGCCATCGCCTGCTACGTCGAGGGACTCAAGGACGGCCGCTCCTTCCTGCTCGCCGCCGACCGGGCCGCCCGCCGCAAGGTCCCGGTCGTCGCCGTCAAGGTGGGCCGCACCGAGACCGGCGCCCGTACGGCCGCCTCGCACACCGGCAAGCTGACCGGCGCGGACACGGTGGTGGACGCGGCGATGCGGCAGTTCGGCGTGATCAGGGTGGACGGGCTGGACGAACTCCAGGACACCGCCGCCCTGTTGGCCCGCGCCCGGCCGCCGCGCGCCGACGGCGTGGTCGTCTACTCGATCTCGGGCGGCACGGGCGCACACTTCGCCGACCTGGCGACGGAGGCGGGGCTCACCCTCCCGGTCCTCCCGGAGACCAAGCAGGCCGAACTGCACCAGTGGATACCGGAGTACCTGAGCGTGGCCAACCCCGTCGACAACGGTGGACACCCGGTCGGAGACCACCGCGGCCGGAAGATCATCGACGCCATCCTCGACGACCCGGCGGTGGGCGTACTGATCTGCCCGATCACCGGCCCCTTCCCGCCCCTCAGCGACAAGCTCGTCCAGGACCTGGTGGACGCGGCCGAGCGGACGGACAAGCTGGTCTGCGTGGTCTGGGGATCCCCGGTCGGCACCGAGCCGGCGTACCGCGAGGTCCTCCTCGGCTCCTCCCGGGTGGCCACCTTCCGCACCGTCGCGAACTGCATCACCGCCGTCCGCGCCTACCTCGACCACCACCGCTTCGTCGGCCACTACCGCTCCCCCTTCGACGAGGCCCCGCGCACCACCTCGCCCTCCTTCCGCAAGGCCCAGGCACTGATGCGCCCGGGCCAGCAGCTCAGCGAACACGCGGCGAAGCAACTGCTGCGGGCGTACGGCATCCGCGTACCGCGCGAACAGCTGGTGACCAGCGCGGCGGCCGCCGTACGGGCGGCGGGCCTGGTCGGCTATCCGGTCGTGATGAAGGCGTCCGGCGCACAGATCGCCCACAAGACCGAGCTGGGCCTGGTCAAGATCGGCCTGACGTCCGCCAGCCAAGTCCGGGACGCCTACCGGGAGTTGACGGACATCGCGCGCTACGAGGGTGTCTCCCTGGACGGCGTCCTCGTCTGCCAGATGGTGGAACGGGGCGTCGAGATGGTCGTGGGCGTCACGCACGACGAGCTCTTCGGGCCGACCGTGACCGTCGGACTCGGCGGGGTGCTGGTCGAGGTCCTGCACGACGTCGCCGTCCGTGTGCCGCCCTTCGGCGAGGACCAGGCGCGGGACATGCTCCTGGACCTGCGCGGGCGGGCACTGCTCGACGGGGTCCGGGGGCGGCCGCCGGCCGACCTCGACGCACTGGTCGAAGTCGTCCTGCGGGTGGAGCGCATGGCACTGGAGCTCGGGGACGACCTCGCGGAGCTCGACATCAACCCGCTGATGGTGCTGCCCAGGGGGCAGGGAGCGGTGGCGCTGGACGCGTTGGCGGTGTGCCGATGACCGAGGTGCTGCACACGGCCGACGGCCGGGTCTCGTACATCACCCTCAACCGGCCCGAAGCGCTCAACGCCATCACGCCCGAGCAGCGGGAGTACGTCATCCGGTTGCTCGCCGAGGCGTCCGCGGACCCGGACGTGAGGGCCGTGGTCCTCACCGGAACGGGGCGCGGTTTCTGCGCGGGAGCCGACCTGCGGGGTGGCTCGGGGGGCGGTGAGCGGGTGGCCGGTGATGTGGCCCGCATGCTCCGGCTCGGCGCCCAGCGTCTGACCGCGGCCGTGCTGGACTGCGAGAAGCCGGTGATCGCGGCGGTGAACGGCACGGCGGCCGGCCTGGGCGCGCATCTGGCCCTGGCCTGCGATCTCGTACTGGCCGCGGAGTCCGCGAAGTTCATCGAGGTGTTCGTGCGACGAGGGCTGGTCCCGGACGGTGGTGGGGCGTACCTGCTCCCCCGCCTGGTGGGCCCACAGCGCGCGAAGGAGCTCATGTTCTTCGGCGACGCGCTGTCCGCCTCCGACGCCGAACGCCTCGGCCTGGTCAACCGGATCGTCCCGGACGCCGAGTTGGACAAGACGGCTCGCGAGTGGGCGGAACGCCTGGCCGCCGGGCCCACCCGAGCCCTCGCCCTCACCAAGCAACTCGTCAACGCCTCCCTCGACTCGGACCGCGCGACGGCCTTCGCCGCCGAGGCCGCCGCGCAGGAGATCAACATGACGACCGAGGACGCACAGGAGGGGGTACGGAGCTTCGTGGAGCGCAGAAGCCCCGAGTACAGGGGACGTTGACCTTCCCATCTGACGAACCGTCAGCTTCAATGGAGATGTGATGGGACACGCAGGAGCGGCAGCCGCCGCCGTCCGATACCTCAGGTCGGCCAGGACCCCGGCCCCCGTGGAACCGCTGCCACGCCCGGAGCTCCGCTGCGTGGGCGAGGACGAGCGCGTGCCGGTGGACCCGGCGGAGTTCCGCCGCGTGCTCGGCCACTTCGCCACGGGCGTCACCGTCATCACCGCCCCAGCCACCGACGACGCCCCGTTCCCCGCCGGCTTCGCCTGCCAGTCCTTCTCCTCCCTCTCTCTCGACCCGCCTTTGGTCGCCTTCATGGTCGGCCGTACGTCCACGACCTGGCCGCGCATCGCCCGCGCGGGCGTCTTCTGCGTGAACGTCCTGGGCGCCGGGCAGGGCGAGTTGTGCCGGGGCTTCGCGGTGAGCGGTGCGGACAAGTTCGCGGGGGTCGCGTACGACGCGGCGCCGGTCTCGGGCTCGCCGCGGCTGACCGGCACGCTCGCGTGGATCGACTGCACCATCCACGCGGTGCACACCGGCGGCGACCACCTCATCGTGGTCGGCCGGGTGAACGCCCTGGGCACGGGCGAGGCGTCCGACGGACCGCTGGTCTTCCACCGGGGGCACTTCGACCGACTCGACGGCACTTCAGGCGACGACCAGCCACCACACTGAGGTGACTTCGGCCGCGCGCACGGCATCCAGCGGATCACACGGACCCGCCGTTCGTTGTCCCAGGCGCAGGCCTGCGCCCGCGTCACTCGATGGGGTGTACTCCGAGTGATCTACGGCCACACCGGCTAGGCTGTTCATAACGTCGCTGTTATGACGTGGGGTGAAGTAGAGCTGGAGTCGCGCCAGCTGGACGGAAAACTGCGCGAGCTGCGCTTTCACCTCGATACCGACGCGGTACGCATCACCTACTGGATCGCCTCGGGCCGACGGATCATCCTGCTAACGGTGTTCCGCAAGCAACGGATGCGCGAGACCGCGCAGGTCGGCCGCGCTCGGCGGGCCATGGTGCGCTGCATCGAGGAACAGCACACAGTGGACGAGGTGTAAGGCATGAGTGAGCGCCGGAGCTGGCACGAGATGCGGGACGACGTCCTCGCCTCGCCGGAAGCCCAGGAGGCGTACGACGCGGCGCGGATCCGGTTCGAGCTGGGTCACGCCGTACGTGAGCGACGTGAGGCGCTGGGTATGACACAGGCTCAGCTCGCGCAGGCCACGGGTATGCGGCAGCCGGCCGTGGCACGGTTCGAGGCAGGCGGGACCATGCCCACCCTGCCTCTGCTCGAACGGCTCGCCGTCGCTCTCGGCATGCGTCTCCACGTCGGATTCGAACCCCTCGACCGCGCGAGCTGAGGCACCCCACTCAAGCTGCCACCGGCACGGGAACGACCGGCCTCCGCCGGATCACCAACGCCATCAGCGCCGCCGCCGCGCACAGTGCCCCGGACGCGTACCAGACCATGTCGTACGAGCCGAAGACGTCCCGTGCGACACCTCCGAGGAAGGCCACCAGCGCGGCGCCGACCTGGTGGGAGGCGAGGACCCAGCCGAAGACGATCGCGCTGTCGTCGCCGTACTGCTCCCGGCACAGGGCCACGGTGGGCGGGACGGTGGCGACCCAGTCGAGGCCGTAGAAGACGATGAAGAACAGCATCGGCGGGTGCACCGACGGGGCCAGCAGCATCGGCAGGAACAGGAGCGAGATGCCGCGCAGGGCGTAGTAGACGGCGAGCAGGCGGCGCGGTTCGAAGCGGTCGGTGAACCAGCCGGAGGCGACCGTGCCGACCACGTCGAAGACGCCGATGACCGCGAGCAGCGAGGCCGCCGCCTGGATGGGCATGCCGTGGTCGTGGGCGGCGGGCACGAAGTGCGTCTGGATCAGGCCGTTGGTGGAGGCACCGCAGATCGCGAAGGTGCCGGCCAGCAGCCAGAAGGTGCCGGTGCGGGACGCCGAAGACAGGACCTTGACCGCGCGGCGGGCGGCCCCGACCGCGGGCTCCGGCTTCGGCACGAACTCCTTGGCGCCGTACGGCTTCAGACCCACGTCCGCCGGATGGTCGCGCAGCAGCAGCCAGACGAAGGGGACGACCGCGAGGGCGGCGAGGGCCACCGTGACGGCCGCCGGGCGCCAGCTGTGCTTCTCGACGATCCAGGACAGGAGCGGGAGGAAGATCAGCTGGCCGGAGGCCGAGGCCGCGGTGAGGATGCCGGTGACCAGGCCGCGGCGCTCGGTGAACCACCGGTTGGTGACCGTCGCCGCGAACGCCAGCGCCATCGAGCCCGAGCCCAGGCCGACCAGCAGACCCCAGCACAGCAGCAGCTGCCAGGCCGCCGTCATCCACACGGTGAGGCCCGAGCCGAGCGCGATCACGGTCAGGGCGACCGCCACCACCCGCCGGATGCCGAAGCGGTCCATCAGCGCCGCGGCGAAGGGGGCGGTGAGGCCGTACAGCGCGAGGTTGACGGAGACCGCGGCGCCGATCGTGCCGCGTGACCAGCCGAAGTCCTCGTGCAGCGGGTCGATGAGCAGTCCGGGCAGGGAACGGAAGGCGGCGGCGCCGATGATCGTCACGAAGGTGACGGCGGCGACGAACCACGCCCGGTGGATGCGGTGTCTCTTGCCCGGCTGGGTTTCCTGTGCGGTGGCCGCGGCCTCGGTTGTCTGGGTCACGACATAGAGCATCCGTGCTGGGACCGATCGCAACCACTGGCCCGAAGGACAGCATTCGTTAGAATCGGGCCATGGATACGGCCACGGAGTTCCGCCCGCACCGCGTCGTCGTCCTCGCCATGG
This sequence comes from Streptomyces sp. NPDC047043, assembly GCF_040644055.1. NCBI lineage: Bacteria > Bacillati > Actinomycetota > Actinomycetes > Kitasatosporales > Streptomycetaceae > Streptomyces > Streptomyces sp. NPDC047043. Next base: position 17,938 of record NZ_JBEYVO010000006.1, on the reverse strand, counting down.
ACGGACTGCTCCCCTTCGAGCTGGGCATCCCGCACCGCATCTTCGGGCGGCCCAAGGACGCACGGGGACGCCGTCTGTACGAGGTCGTGACCTGCTCGATCCGGCCGCCGGGCCCGGTGCGGACCGACGCCGACTTCTCGATCATGGTCGAGCACGGCCCGGAGCTGCTGGCCACCGCCGACACGGTCGTCGTCCCCGCCTCGTACGAACTCGGGCCGGTCTTCGACGAGGGTGTCCTCACCGACGAGCTGGCCGCCGCCCTCGCCCACATCCGCCCCGGCACCCGGCTCGCCTCCATCTGCACCGGCGTGTTCGTCCTGGCCGCCGCCGGCTACCTCGACGGCCGGCGCGCGACCACGCACTGGGCGGAGACCGACCAGCTGCAGCACCTGTTCCCGAAGATCGACGTCGACCCGGACGTGCTGTTCATCGACGACGGCGACGTACTGACCTCCGCCGGCGTCGCGGCCGGCATCGATCTGTGTCTGCACATGGTGCGCCGCGACCACGGCACGGCGGTGGCCAACGAGGTCGCCCGCCGGACCGTCGTGCCGCCGCACCGCGACGGCGGGCAGGCGCAGTACATCCACCGCCCCGTGCCCGACCCGCAGCAGGCGACCACGACCGGGGCCCGCGCCTGGGCCCTGGGCCGCCTGCACGAGCCGATCCAGCTGCGCGACATGGCCGCACAGGAGTCCATGTCCGTACGGACCTTCACGCGCCGTTTCCGCGAGGAGGTCGGCATCAGCCCCGGCCAGTGGCTCACCCAGCAGCGCGTGGAGCGGGCCCGGCAGCTGCTGGAGTCGACGGACCTGTCGGTCGACCAGGTGGCGCAGGACGCAGGGTTCGGTACGGCGCAGTCGATGCGGCAGCATCTGCAGGCGGCGCTCGGGATCACGCCGACCACGTACCGGCGGACGTTCCGGACCCGCGTGAAGGCCTGAGCCTCCTCGGAACACGGCCCTCGGAAGACACCGTCAGAAGGTCAGCACCCCGCGCGCCACCCGCCCCGCCTCGGCGTCCCCGACCGCCTTCTCGAAGTCCTCGACCGGGTAGGTCTCGGTCACCAACTCGTCGAGGAACAGCTGCCCCTGGCGGTAGAGCTGGGCATACAGCGGGATGTCCCGCTGCGGCCGCGAAGACCCGTACCGGCACCCGAGAATCGACTTGTCCAGGAACATCGACGAGACGAGGAAGGACGCCTCCGCGGTGGCCGGCGCCGTACCGAGCAGAACCGCCTGCCCATGGCGATCCAGCAAGTCGATCGCCTGCCGGACGAGTTCGACCCGCCCCACGCACTCGAAGGCATGGTCGACCCCCGTGGGCAGCAGCTCCCGCACCCCTTCGGTGGAGCCCAGGAAGTCGGTCGCCCCGAACTGCCGAGCCACCGCCTCCTTCGCCGGATTCGCGTCCACCGCCACGATCCGCGTCGCACCGGCGATCCGTGCGCCCTGAATGACGTTGAGCCCGATCCCGCCCGTACCGATGACCAGAACGGAGTCCCCCCGGTCCACCCGCGCCCGATTGAGCACGGCCCCGACCCCGGTCAGCACCCCGCACCCGATGAGCGCGGCGGAAGGCATGGGAATGTCCTTCGGAATCCGCACGGCCTGAACGGCCTTCACCACGGTCCGCTCCGCAAAAGCGGAGTTGGAGGCGAACTGATAAATGGGCCGCCCGCCCTGCGTGAACGGCTGCCCCGGCCGCCCGATCGACTGCCGGCACATCGTCGGCCGCCCCCGGTCGCACTCCGCGCACGTACCGCAGTTGGCGAGCGTGGACAGCGACACATGATCCCCGGCCGCGACATGCGTGACCCCGGCCCCCACGGCCTCCACCACCCCCGCCCCCTCATGCCCCAGCACCACAGGAACGGGAAAAGGTATGGTCCCGTCCACCACAGCCAGATCGCTGTGACACAACCCGGCCGCGGAGACGGCGACTTGCACCTCCCCGGGCCCCGGATCCCGCACCTCGAGGTCGTCCACGACCTCGACCCGCTTCCCGTCGAACACCACTCCGCGCATCAGACGACCCCCTTGGGATCCCTCGGCAGGCCGAGCACCCGCTCGGCGATGATCGTGCGCTGAACCTGGTCCGAGCCGCCGTAGATCGTGTCGGCCCGGGAGAAGAGGAACAGGTGTTGGTCACGGTCGAGTTCGTACGGCGACGCTGCCGCCCAGTCCCGCGGCCCGACCCCCGCCGCGGCTCCCCGCACCTGCATCGCAAGCTCCCCGAGCCGCTGATGCCACCCACCCCACAGCAGCTTGGCCACGCTGGGCGCGCCGGCATCCCCCGAACTCCCCAGCGTCCGCAGCGCGTTCCACCGCATGACCCGCAACTCGGCCCACTGCCGCACGAGCCGCTCCCGCACAACCGGATCACCGACCGCCCCGGACTCCACGGCGGCCCGCACAACCCGACCCAACTCCTCGGCAAACCCGATCTGTTGAGCAAGCGTGGAAACCCCCCGCTCGAACCCGAGCAGACTCATCGCGACCTTCCACCCACCGCCCTCACCCCCCACGACATGCTCCGCACGCGCCCGCGCCCCGTCGAAGAACACCTCGTTGAAGTCGCTGGTGCCGGTCATCTGCCGGATGGGCCGCACGTCGACGTGCTCCGGCTGATCCATCGGGACGAGCAGGAAACTGAGCCCGTGGTGGCGCCGCGACCCGGGCTCCGTCCGAGCAAGCACAAAACACCAGTCCGCTTCATGGGCCAGCGACGTCCAGATCTTCTGCCCGGAGATCCGGTAGTAAGCCCCCTCCCGTACGGCCATGGTGCGCACACCGGCGAGGTCGGACCCGGCATTGGGCTCGCTGTATCCCTGACACCAGAGTTCGTCCCCGGCGACGATCGGCGGAAGAAAGCGGGCTTTCTGCTCCTCCGTCCCATGCGCCAGGAGGGTGGGGGCGAGCAGGTTCTCCCCGATGTGGCCCGAGCGCGCAGGCGCCCCGGACCGCGCGTACTCCTCGGCCCAGGCGACCTGTTGGGTGAGGCCGGCGGTGCGGTTGCCGTATCCGCCTTCGGCCCACCCGAGCCCGATCCACCCCGCCTTGCCCAGGGCACGCTCCCAAGCCCGCCGATCCTGCCCGCCCTCGACATGCTCAGAGAGCCACGCCCGGGCCTCCGCCCGAAATACTTCGTCCTCAGCACTGAATCCAAAATCCACGGGGATCTCCTCTTGGACGCGGGCCAGGTGTCCGACCTGAGGGGCGCGGGGAACTGCGCGACAAGCCACAACAGACCCGCACCCGCAACTCAAACCGCACACCCCGAGCTATTGGGCGTTCGGCCGATCTCCCGCCCGCGCCGCCCTCTCCATCGCCTCCAGCCGCGACAGCATCGGCATCGGATCCACCCCGACCGACCCCGGCAAGAACTCCGCGATCGTCTCCGGCGTCCACCCGTCGGAGGCGTACGCCGCGCGCAGCTCCCGCGGCTGAGCCCAAACCGCCAACTTCGGCCCCGCAATCGTGTACACCTGACCGGTGATCCCCTGCTCCCGAGCCTTGTCGGACAGCAGATAGACGACCAGCGCGGCCACATCCTCCGGCTCCCCGATCTCCGCCAACTCCATCGGCACGTTCGCCGACATCCGCGTACGAGCAACAGGCGCCACCGCATTGGCGCTCACCCCGTACTTGTTCAACCCCAGCGCCGCACTCCGCACCAGCGAGATGATCCCGCCCTTCGCCGCGCTGTAATTGGCCTGCGAAACCGACCCCTGATGGTTCCCGCTGGTGAACCCGATCAACGTCCCCGCCCGCTGCTGCCGCATCACCGCAGAAGCCGCCCGAAAGACGGTGAACGTGCCCTTCAAGTGGGTGGCGACCACCGGATCCCACTCCTCCTCGGACATGTTGAACAGCATCCGCTCGCGCAGAATCCCGGCGACGCAGACGACACCGTCCAGCCGCCCGTACGAGGACAACGCGACGTCGACGACCCGCTGCCCACCCGCCATCGTCGACACGTCGTCGGCCACGGCGACCGCGTCCCCGCCCGCGGCCTCGATCTCCTTGACGACGCCCTCCGCGACCTCGCTCGTCGGGGACGCACCGTCCACCGACACCCCGTAGTCGTTGACGACGACCCGCGCCCCCTCGCCCGCGGCCGCCAACGCAACCGCCCGCCCGATCCCCCGCCCCGCACCGGTCACGGCGACGACCTTGCCTGCCAAGAAGTTCCCCACGCCCGGCCCCTTCCCGCGGTTTCTGACGGACCGTTAGATTTTATGACCCGTCAGATACTCGGAGACAAGCCCCGGGGAGGGCCGATGTCGCTGCCGATGCTTCATCCGGAGTTCGACGAGATCGCCAAGCGCGTGAACAACTGGGGCCGTTGGGGCGCCGACGACGAGATCGGCACCCTCAACCTGATCACGGACGAGGTCGTCCGCGAGGCCGCCGCGACCGTCCGCAGCGGCCGCCGCATCCCCCTCGCCCTCCCCCTGCAACAGGACGGCGTACAGACCGGGATGATCCCGGGCCGGGTCAACCCGCTGCACGTCATGGTGCAGATCAACCAGGAACTGTTCGGCCCGGGAACCGTGGCGTGCAGCGACGACGCGGTGACCATGGGCCTGCAGGCGGCCACCCACTGGGACGCACTCACCCACGTCTCGCGCAACGGCAGGCTCTACAACGGCCGTCCCGCGGACACCATCACCCCGCACGGCGGCGCCGAGTTCAGCGGCATCGACAAGGCGCGGCACATCGTCTCGCGCGGGGTGCTGCTCGACGTCGCACGCGCGCATGGCGTCGACCGGTTGGAGGGCGGCCACGCGGTCACCCCCGAGGACCTGGAGGCGGCCGAGGAGTTGGCGGGTACGCGCGTGCGCGCCGGCGACGTCGTGCTCGTACGGACCGGGCAGATCCGGGTGTGTCTCGCCGGGGACAAGCACGCGTACGGCTATCCCTCCCCCGGCCTGTCGATCCGCGCCCCGGAGTGGTTCCACGCGCGCGATGTCGCCGCCGTCGCCAACGACACGCTCACGTTCGAGATCTTCCCGCCCGAGATCGAGGATCTCTGGCTGCCCGTGCACGCGCTCGACCTGGTGGAGATGGGGATGCTGCAGGGCCAGAACTGGAATCTCGAAGAGTTGTCCACAGCCTGTGGAGAAACCGGGCGGTACGCATTCCTCCTGTCCGCGATGCCCGAGCCCTTCGTCGGCGCGACGGGAACTCCGGTGGCTCCCGTGGCCGTTCTGTGAGAGTCGCCGTTCTGTGAAGTGTGTCGGCCGGCGGCGCGCCGCTCCCGCCCCGAGCACGGCACCACGCACCGCCGACCGACTCGGCGCTCCCGCCCCGGCTCCTCCTGGCCCTGAGGGAGCCGACGCCGAATCACGACCCACACTCGTCGAGGGCTCCCGTCACCGAAGCCCTCGTCGTCCCCTCGCGGCGAATCGCTGCCACAAGCGTGATCAAACGGGCACGGCGCGTCAACACCTGTACGGGGATTTATTACTTACGCCCTATTTTCCATGGGTGCGCACGGAAGCACACCGGGCGCATCGCACCCCGCCAAACGAGGCATGACAGCGGTTTCTGCACCCGTACACCTGAGCTGACGGACTTTCCGGCAGGTTCCGCACCCGTGCGCCGGTCACACCGCCTCGAACGCCAGCCCCTCGTACGCCGAAGCGCCGGTCACGCATGCCTCCGCGGCTCCTCTGGACCGGTCGATGCGGTCGAGTTCGCACCAGATGCGCTTGCCCGCGCCTTCGGGGCTCCAGCCCCAGCGGTCGGCGAGACCGTCGACAAGTGCGAGGCCGCGGCCGCCCGTCGCGTCGCCGTCCACACAACGCGGCACCGGGGCGCGGTCACTGGAGTCGGCCACCTCGAGGCGGACGGTGGCCGACTCGCCCGCCACTCCGGGCAGGGACAGACGCAGCACGGCCGGACAGCCGGTGTGCACCACGGCGTTGGTGACCAGTTCGGAGACGAGCAGGATCAGCGTCTCGGCGAGCGGCTCGTCGGCCTCTATCCCGGACCCGGCGAGGCGCGAACGGGCCCACCTCCGGGCTCGCCCCACCTCCGCGGGGTCGGGCCGCACTTCCAGCTGCACCTGAAGCACCTGCACCGCTCACACCATCCGAACCGGCCGACACATGACCTCGCGCCACGCGCGCACCGCAACGAGGGCCACGATCGTAGCCATTTTCTGCATGACCAGAACAACAGCCAGTGCAGAGCCCAGAGCCAGGGTCACGGAACGTGAATCCCTTAAGAGACAGCATGGTTGACGTACAGTCACCTCAACAAGCGCTTCGGGCATATTCCAGCGCGAAGGAGTACCCGTGCGGCATACTGTGCGACGCTCATTGCGGGGACTCGAACAGGCCAGTTCCGGCATCACCCCGGGGGCAACACCGGCACGGCTCGTGCTCGGAACCACTCGCATCCCACAGAAGGTACCGGAGCGGGCGGCCGACTCCAGGACGTGACGGGTCACGCATAGGACACAACCCGATATCAACGCTCCGTAATTCCGGTATGCCACAATCCGCGACATCTGCGAGAGCGCCCTCCGCAACATCGCAGGCCGCCGCTCTCAGGCGACCAGATCGGCCGCGAGCAGCTCCTCACTCTCCGTGTGGCCACCGCCACGTTGCGCCCGCACCCAGGCCCGCTTCAGCAGCAGATGCACCTCGCTCTCCCAGGTGAAGCCCATGCCGCCGTGCACCTGGACGCAGTCCCGGGCACCGCGCACGGCGGCCTCGTCGGCGAGCAGCCGGGCCGCGGCGATGTCGGCCCGGTCGGCGGTGACGGCGGCCGCATAGACCGCGGCACGGGCCACCTCGACGCGCACCAGCAGCTGCGCGCACAGATGCTTGACCGCCTGGAAGGCCCCGATCGGCCGCCCGAACTGCTCGCGCGTCCGGGCGTGTTGCACGGCCAGCTCGCAGGCGCGCGCGGCCGTACCGAGCTGCTCGGCCGCGGTGAGGACCACGGCCACGGGATCGGTCCGCCCCGGCGCCGGCACCCGATGCAGCGGCGTCAACGGATCCACCGACCGCAGCGGTACGGCCCCCTCGGCACCCCGCCGCACGACGTCGGCCTCGTCCATCCACTCCACGATCCGTCCGTCCACGGCAGCCACGACGACCTCCCCGGTGGCCGCACCGGGCACCTCCCCGGCCGCGAGATGCGTCGCCACCAGCGGCCCCGGCACGAGTGCCCGCCCCGCCTCCTCGAACGCCAACACGGCTTCGGGCAGCCCGAGTCCGGCCCCACCGTCGGCCTCGGGCAAACGCAGAGAGAAGAACCCGAGGCCCCCGAGCGCCCGCCACAAGCCCCGATCAAGACGGAACTGAGAATCGCCGGCCGACTGCATGTCTTTCAGGGGCGCGGGGCTGTATACATCAGCGGCTCCGCCGCGGGGCGCGACCAGCCCCCACGCACCCGCAGACGACCGACGACCGACGACATCCCGCACAGCAGCCTGCAATGCCCTTTGCTCCTCGGTCAGTTGAAAACGCACAGCTCACCTCCCCTTCGGCAGCCCAAGAATCCGCTCGGCCACGATGTTCTGCTGAATCTGCGAGGTACCCGCCGCGATGGTGTACGACAACGACGACAGCCGATCGAGCATCCAGGGCCGCTCCAGATCCAGCGAGTCCGGCCCCAGCACCTCCGACGCCGCGTCATACAGCTCCTGACGGGCGTGCGAGTAGCGCAGCTTGAAAACCGAACCCCCCACTCCCGGCACCCCCCCGGAGGCCTCCGCCTCGCTCACGTTCCACTGCGTCAACCGCCACAGCGCCCGGAACTCGGCGTTCAGCCTGCCCAGCCGCCGCCGGAGCACGGGATCGTCCCAGCGGCCGTTGGCCCGCGCCTCCGCGGCGAGTTCGCCCAGCACGCGCCGGCAGGCGACCACCTCGCCCACGAACGCCGTACCGCGCTCGAAGGACAGCGTCACCATCGTCACGCGCCAGCCGTCGTTCTCCTCCCCGACCCGGTTCGCGACCGGCACGCGTACGTCGTCGAGGAACACCTCGGCGAACTCGGCCGATCCGGCGAGGGTCCTGAGCGGCCGTACGGTGATCCCAGGGGCGTCCATCGGCAAGGCGAGCCAGGTGATGCCCCTGTGCTTCGGCGCGTCGGGGTCCGTACGGACCAACAGCTCGCACCAGTCGGCCACTTCGGCATGGGAGGTCCAGATCTTGGACCCGTTCACCACATAGTCGTCGCCGTCCCTGCGCGCGCGGGTGCGCAGCGCCGCGAGGTCGGAGCCGGCGTCCGGTTCGCTGAAGCCCTGGCACCAGACCTCCTCGCCGCGCAGGATCGGCGGCAGCCAGCGCGTCCGCTGCTCGGGCGTCCCCTCGGCGGCGATGGTCGGCCCGGCGTGCAGCAGTCCGACGAAGTTCGCGCCCACGTAGGGCGCGCCGGCCTTCTCGGTCTCCTCCAGGAAGATCAGCCTGGTGGTCGGGGAGGCGTCCCAGTGGACGTCGGCGTACCCGGCGTCGTACAGCATCCGCTGCCAGCCGAGGTCGTGGATCCGGCGGGCGGGCCAGTCGTCCGGGGACGGCTTCGGCGGCAGGGTCGGCAGCACCTTGCCGAGCCACTCCCGCAGCCGCGTCCGGAACTCCTCCTCCTCGGGCGTGTACGACAGGTCCATCAGCGGTCGAACTCCAGGTCCAGCATGCGGATCGCGTTCCCCCGCATCAGCTTGTAGACCGTCTCGTCGTCGAGGCCCTTCACATGGTCGAGGGCGACCTCCTTGGTGTGCGGGAAGGTCGAGTCGACGTGCGGGTAGTCGGTCTCGAAGGTGGCGTTGTCCCGGCCCACCACGTCCAGCGAGGCGACGCCGTGCTTGTCGCGGAAGAAGCAGCAGAACATCTGCCGGTAGTAGTACGTCGACGGCGGCTCCGGGATCAGGTCCCGCACACCGCCCCACGCGCGGTGCTCCTCCCAGACGTCGTCGGCGCGTTCCAGGGCGTACGGGATCCAGCCCATCTGCCCCTCGGAGTAGGCGAGTTTGAGCCGCGGGAACTTCACCAGGACCCCGCTGAACAGGTAGTCCATCATCGAGGCCATGGCGTTGTTGAAGCTCAGCGAGGCCTGGACGGCGGGCGGTGCGTCGGGCGAGGCGGCCGGCATCTGGGAGCTGCTGCCGATGTGCATGTTGACGACCGTGCCGGTCTCCTGGCAGACCGCGAAGAACGGGTCCCAGTAGCCGGAGTGGATGGAGGGCAGGCCCAGGTAGGTGGGGATCTCGGAGAAGGTCACCGCCTTCACCCCGCGCGCGGCGTTGCGCCGGATCTCCGCGACCGCCAGGTCCACGTCCCACAGGGGAATCAGGCACAGCGGGATGAGCCGGCCCCCGCTGTCCCCGCACCACTCCTCCACCATCCAGTCGTTGTAGGCGCGCACACAGGCCAGCGCGACCTCCTTGTCGTGCGCCTCGGCGAAGGTCTGCCCGCAGAAGCGCGGGAAGGACGGGAAGCAGAGACTGGCCTCGACATGGTTGAGGTCCATGTCCTCCAGCCGGGCCTTCGGATCCCAGCACCCGCGCCGCATCTGCTCCCGGGTGATCCCCTCCAGGGTCATCTCGTCGCGGTCGAAGCCGACGGCCGCGATGTTGCGCTTGTAGGGGAACTTCAGGTCCTCGTAGATCCACCAGTCGGTCGGCGGGCCCGCCGGGTCCATCGTGATCTGGTACTTGCCGGCGACGTAGGCGAGCTCACCGATCCCGGCGGTGAGCGGCTGCGGGCCGCGGTCCCGGTACTTCGCCGGCAGCCAGGTCTCGAAGAGGTGCGCGGGCTCGATCACATGGTCGTCGACGCTGATGATGCGGGGCAGTTCGGTCATGGTCCCCTCCGCCGGCACTGGCCGTATCTGATGGATCGTCAGATTACGAATGTGCCTAGCAGGCTAGCCCCGCACCCCTGGACCGACAAGGCGCCGAGCCCTACGCTCTGCCCACGATCTGACTGACCGTCAGCTTCACGAGGGGGCCGCCGTGAACGACACCGCCCATGCGCTCAGCTCGTCCCGCACCCTCTGGGACCTGGTCTCCCGCCGCGCCGACCTCACCCCCGACCGTCCGGTCCTGCTCCAGGACGACCGCTCCCTGAGCTTCGGCGAGCTGCGCACGCGTGCCGAGCGTGTGGCGGCGGGCCTGTACGGCATGGGCGTACGCCCCGGCACAGTGGTCGCCTGGCAACTGCCCACCCGCATCGAGACGGCCCTGCTGTCCTTCGCCCTGGCCCGCCTGGGCGCCGTACAGACACCGGTCATCCCCTTCTACCGGGACCGCGAAGTCGGCTTCGCGCTCCGGGAGTCGAAGGCCGAGTACTTCGCCGTACCCGGGCAGTGGCGGGGCTTCGACCACACGGGGATGGCGCGGCGGCTCGGGGCGAAGGGGATCTTCGAGGCGTACGACGCCGCCGACCTGCCCGACGGTGATCCGGGCGTGCTGCCCGCCGCGCCCGCCGACGGCACGGCCGTGCGCTGGATCTACTGGACCTCGGGCACCACCTCCGACCCCAAGGGCGTGCTGCACACGGACCGTTCGCTGATCGCGGGCGGCTCGTGCCTCGCGCACGCACTGCACCTGTCGGCGGACGACGTGGGCTCGATGGCCTTCCCGTACGCCCACATCGCCGGGCCCGACTACACCGTGATGCTGCTGCTGTACGGCTTCCCGGCGGTGATGTTCGAGCAGTTCGCGCTGCCGGACGCACTGGAGGGCTATCGCAAGCACGGCGTCACGGTCGCGGGCGGGTCGACGGCGTTCTACTCGATGTTCCTGGCGGAACAGCGCAAGCAGCCCGGGCAGAAGGTCATTCCCTCGCTACGACTGCTCGCGGGCGGCGGGGCACCGAAGCCGCCGGAGGTGTACCACGCCGTCGTACGGGAGATGGAGGTGCAGCTCACCCACGGGTACGGCATGACCGAGGTGCCGATGATCACCATGGGGTCGCCGGACGACACCGTGGAGAACCTCGCGACGACCGAGGGGCGGCCGCCGGAGGGGATGGAGATACGGATCGTGGACGGGGAGGTGCGGCTGCGCGGGGAGGCCGTGTGCCAGGGGTACCTGGATCCGGCGCAGACCGCGGAGGCCTTCGACGAGGTGGGGTTCCTGCGCACCGGCGACCTGGGGCATCTGACCGGCAGCGGACATCTGGTGCTCACCGGGCGGCTCAAGGACGTGATCATCCGCAAGGGCGAGAACATCTCGGCGAAGGAGATCGAGGACCTGCTGGCCGCGCATCCGGCCGTCGGGGACGTGGCGGTGATCGGACTGCCGGACGCCGAGCGCGGGGAGCGGGTGTGCGCGGTGGTCGAACAGCCGGAGGGCGCCGCGGAGTTGAGCCTGGAGGCGGTGACCTCGTATCTGCGCGCGGAAGGGCTGTCCGTGCACAAGCTGCCGGAGCAGCTGGAGGTGGTGGACGCCCTCCCGCGCAACGAGACGCTGCGCAAGGTGCTCAAGTACAAGCTGCGCGAGCGGTATTCGGGGAGCGTTACTCAGGGACCGTGAAGTAGCGGGCGAAGGCGGGCACGATCTCCGCCTCGCCGACCCTGCCGTCGCCGTCCGTGTCGAGCGCGGCGGCGGCCGCCTTGGCGATCTCGCCGTCCGCTCCGAGAATGCGCAGCACGCGCGCGGTGTCCTCGACGGTGGCCGTTCCGTCTCCGTCGGTGTCGGCGAGGGCGATGGCCGCGTGCAGGAAGGGGCGGGCGATCTCGGCAAACCGGTCGGGGTTGTCGCGCAGGCGCTTGACCGCGCCGTTCACGAACTCGTCGCGGTTGATGCGCTGGTCGCCGTCCCGGTCCGCTATCCCGGCCATGCCCTGCCAGAACGCCTCGGCGCCGGCGTACAGCGCCTGGCCCTTGTCGGAGCGGGCCGCGACGCCGAACTCGGCGAGCAGCGCCTTGGCCGCGCCGCTGAAGTCCTCGCGGTCGATGTAGCCGTTGCCGTCCTGGTCGAAGGTGGCGAACCGGGCCGCGATCCGGCGCTCGTACTCGCTGCTGACCATGTCTTTCGGGCCGCCTTACGTCATCTCGGGTGCGTCTCGTCGGAGCGTACGACGCGAGGGGGCCTCCGGGCGCGGGAAAGCGACGCTTGTGCCAAGACCGGGGGAATTTCGGGACAACGGTGTGGCACACAAGGGCGATCTGTAACTCTCCGGTGGCTGCCGCCCAGGTCAGGCCGACAGCGGGCCGGCCTCCTCCGCGACGGCCGCCTCCAGGTCGGCGTACACGTCGAACAGGCGCCGGACACCGAGGGCACCCAGGACGCGGTTGACGTGCGAGCCCTCGACCGCGCCCCGGGCCGGGAGTATCAGGCGCAGCCGGCCCTGGCAGGAGCGGATCAGCCGGCGGGCGGCTATGAGCACGCCGACGCCGCTGGAGTCGCAGAAGAAGACTTCGGAGAGGTCCAGCACGAGGCAGTGGCCGCCCTCCGCCACCACGTCGTGCACCCGTTGCCGCAGCGTGGGCGAGGTCACCAGATCCAGTTCGCCCGACACCCGGAGCACGGCCCACTCACCCTGCTCCACGCAGGTCACCTTGAACGCCACCACCATGCCCTTCGCTCGCCGGACCCCCCGCAAACGGAAGTCATCCCTACGCTTCCTTGCAGCGCGGCTGCCCAGCGGCCGTTCCCTGAAACACAGCACCAGAAACGGAAACCGATCAGAAGAGGCTTGTTTTAGTCGCCTTCGATCCTGTTCGATCAGATCTGAACCGGGTAGGCGAAGGTCCACTATCACCTGCAGATCGGCCGGGGGCGCGCATTGCCACAAAGGGGCGTGCGCTGTCGCGGGTGCCGACTACATTCGAGGAGACGGTGGACGCAGGCTGGTCGGAGCACGCGCACAGGCAGGGGTGAGGGGGCCGTATGGCGAAGAAGGACGCACCGCCCCGCTGGGACCGCAAGATGCAGCAGCGACTTGCACGCGGTGAGGCGGCCGCCCTCGGCGAGCTCTACGACCGGTTCGCCTCGCTCGTGCACGGCCTGGCCCACCGCGTCCTCGGCGACGAGCGCGCCGCCGACGGCATCACCCGCGACGTCTTCGCCCATGTCTGGGAGCACCCCGAGGCGTACAACCCCAAGCAGGGTCCGCTGCGCTCCTGGGTCGCCACGCTGACCCACCGCCTGGCCGTGCAGCGGCTGCGCGCCACCGAGACCGCCGCCCTGGCCCAGGGCTCCGGCGGCTCCGCCGAGGAGCTCGAGCGCAAGGTCCGCCGCGCCTCGGTCGCCGCCCGCGCCGACTACATCGTCCAGTCCATGCCCGTCCCGCTGCGCGCCGCCCTGGAACTCGCCTACTTCCAGCGCCGCGACTACCGCCAGACCGCGGCCGACCTCGGCGTCACCGAGGACGAGGCCCGCCGCCGGCTCCGCCTCGGCCTGCAGCTGCTGTCCACCGCCCACGACGCCGGCGCACCCGGGGCACCGCCCGGCTACGGGGGTGCGGCGTGAGCGATGCGGACCGTTTCGACCACGGGGGATTCGAGGGCGAGGACGAGAAGAAGGACGACAAGGACGAACAGCAGGAGGGCTACGGCACCCCGGACGGACCGTCCGGTCCCGGCGATCCCGTCAACGGCGACCGCAATGGCAACGGCCAGGACCCCGACCGATCGCCCCGCATACCGATGCCCCGCGCCTCCGTGGAGGACGGCGGACGACCGCTGCCCGCGCTGGGGGACCTGACGGACCTGACACCGCGGCCGGCCCCGCTCGTCCTGGAGCACCGCGTCCTCAAGTCGCTCCTCGGCGCGTGGGCGCTGGCGGCCTGCTCGCCCGAGGAGGCGACGGCCGTCGAGGAGCACCTCGGCGACTGCGGCTCCTGCGCCGACGAGGCACTGCGGCTGCGCAACGCCGTGGGCCTGCTGCACCCGCCGGAGAGCCTCGACCTGGACCCGGCGCTGCGCACCCGCGTCCTCGACGGCTGCCTCGGCCGGCGCCCGCCGCGCATCCCGGTGCCCGACTGGGCGGCTCCGTACGACGCGGAGACCGCGCGGCTGGACGCCCTGCTGCAGGACATCGGGGACGCCGAGTGGCATGCGCCCGTGCGGCTGCGCTGGTTCAAGGGCGAGGGCCCGACGAGCCGTCGTACGACCGTCGCCGGCGTCATCGCCCACCTTCTCACCGTCGACGGGCTGGTCGCGGTGGCCCTCGGCCTGGACGACCCGCTGGGCAAGGCCGCTGCGGAACACTCCACGCCCGAGGCCCGCACCGAGGCGTACTGGCGCGCCTCGTACTTCCCGCCGACCCGCGGGGTCCGGGGGCCGTGGCGCGAGCAGAGCCACGACCTCGTGCGCACGGTGTCCTTCACGGGCGGCGGTTCCGGCTCGGCACGCCGCGCGGTCTCGTACGGCGACTTCGAACTGCCGCTGCACGACGCGATGCTGGACCGGGCCTTCGAGTGCTGGGTCCACGCGGAGGACATCGCCGAGGCGGTCGACTACCCGTACGGGCCGCCGTCCCCCCGCCACCTCCACCGCATGATCGACCTGGCGGCCCGCGTCCTGCCGAACGTACTCGCCGCCCGCCGCCAGGCCGGCCTGGCGGCGGCGCCCCACCACCACCTCGTCCCGGCGGGCGAGCCGGGCCGCAGCCTCCGCCTGGAGATCGAGGGCCTCGGCGGCGGCGAGTGGCTGATCCCCCTGGACTCCCCCGCGGCCCGGGGCTCGGCGGACCTGGAGGTGGCCCACGTGGCCCTGGACGGCGTGGAGTTCTGCCGCCTGGCGGCCGGCCACGTGTCTCCTGCGGAAGCGGCGGCGGGGCAGGTGGGTGACCGGGAGGCGATCAGGGATGTGCTGTTCGCGGCCGCGTCGTTGAGCCGGATGTAGGGGTGGGTTGCTTTATCGCGGGCGACTGCGGGTGAGTGGGGGCTGGTCGCGCAGTTCCCCGCGCCCCTGAAGAAACCGGGCTCGCCGCAAGGCTTTCAGGGCCGCGGGGAACTGCGCGACCAGCCACAGACAACCCGCACCCGCCCGACGGCCGGAGAACCCGAGCCACTAGGCGAACACAACCGTCCGCCGCCCGTTCAGCAGAATACGACGCTCGGCATGCCACTTCACGGCCCGCGCCAGCGCCTGGCACTCAACATCCCGCCCGATCGCAACAAGCTGATCCGGCGTGACGTCATGCCCCACCCGCTCGACCTCCTGCTCGATGATCGGCCCCTCATCAAGGTCGGCGGTCACGTAATGCGCCGTGGCCCCGATCAGCTTGACCCCCCGGGCATGAGCCTGGTGATACGGCTTCGCACCCTTGAAGCTCGGCAGGAACGAGTGATGGATATTGATGATCCGCCCGCTCAGCTGCTTGCACAGATCGTCGGACAGCACCTGCATGTACCGAGCCAGCACCACCAGCTCGACATCGTTCTCGCGGACAATCGACAGCAGCTGCGCCTCCGCATCCGCCTTCGTGTCCTTCGTCACCGGAATATGGCGGAAGGGAATCCCGTACGACCCCACCAGCTCGGCAAAGTCCGTGTGGTTGGACACCACGGCCGCGATCTCCACCGGCAGCGCCCCGATCCGCGCCCGGAACAGCAGGTCGTTCAGGCAGTGCCCGAACTTGCTCACCATGAGCACGACCCGCATCTTGTCCTCGGCCCGGTTGATCTGCCAGTCCATGTGGAAGGAGTCACCGATCGCCGCGAAGCTCGCCCGCAGCTTGTCCACCGTCACCGGCGCCTCCGCCGAGAAGTGGACGCGCATGAAGAACAGACCCGTGTCGTGGTCCCCGAACTGCTGGCTGTCCTCGATGTTGCAGCCGGTCATGAAGAGATAGCTCGACACGGCGTGCACGATGCCCTGCTTGTCGGGGCAGGACAGAGTGAGGACGTACTGATCGGCGGGGGCCGACGCGGCTCGGCCGGACTGCTCATTCATGCAGGACAGGGTCCCATATACGGCAGTCGGCGCGGGCCGGCGTCCGTCACGCGGACCGGGTCATGATCCGGAGCACCTCGAGGGTCCGCGGCGGCGTGTCCGGGTCCTCCCCGTCGGCCGCGGCCATCCGCACGTGCGCGTCCCTGGCCGCCCGCACCGCCTCCGGCCAGGCCTGGTTCTCCAGGTACGCGGAGACCGGGGCGTCGGGCCCGACCTGGTGCATGATCCGCAGCACCCGCAGCACGGCGGTGTCCACGAGGGCCGCCTCCTGGGAGTCCCGGAAGATCGTGCCGACGTACTTCTCGGCGGACCAGTTGTCCAGCCAGGTGTCCTCGACCAGGCGGTACACGGCGTCGGTGACGTCCCCGTACCCGTCGACACCGGCCAGCCAGACGTCGCGCTGGAACGCCGGATCGGAGAGCATGTGCAGCGCGGAGCGCACATTGCTGCGCCAGCGCCACCATGGCATGTCGTTCAGGGGCATGCCGCCCATGGTGGATGAGCGACGGCCGCGACGGGAAGAGTTCTCCGAACCTTGCACGGTCATCGATCGTACGTTCTTCCTCTCCTCCGCCTCACCGACCCCTGCAATTCACCTTCACGTCACCGATCGATAACCGAGGGTCACCCACGGGTTGGCGATGTGGCGGAAGCGTGTGTGCCCATGACCGGCAGGCGACGCATCCGCAGCACCTTCCTCCCCGCACGCACCCGCCCCGTCAGAGCCACCGCCCTTTCGGCGGGGGCACTGGTGGCCTGTGCGTCGCTCGCCGCCGGTTGCGGGGTCATCCCCGGTGCCACGGGGGGCTCCGGGGACGACTCGATCACCGTCATGACCTGGGCCCCGGAGGAGACCAACGCGACCAACAAACCGGGCATGCCCGCCTTCGCGAAGGCCTACGCCCGCTGGATCAACTCCCGCGGCGGCATCAACGGCCGCAAGCTGAAGGTCCTGACCTGCAACGACCACAACGACAGCGTGGCCGCCGCGAAGTGCGCCACGTACGCCGTCAAGGAGAACGTCGTCGCGGTCGTCGGCTCCTACAGCCAGTACGGCGACTCCTACCTGCCCGAGCTGGAAGGCGCCGGCATCCCCTTCATAGGCGGCTACGGCGTCACCAACTCCGAGTTCACCAGCCCGCTGTCCTACCCGGTCAACGGCGGCCAGCCCGCCCTGCTGGCCGGCCTCGGCAAGGAACTCGCCGCCGGCTGCGGCCCCGTCGCGCTGATCCGGCCCGACAGCATCGCGGGCGACGAACTGCCGCCCATGCTGGACTCCGGTCTGAAGTCGGGCGGGCACGCGGACGCGGTCGACCAGCGGGCGGCGGACGACACCACCGAGTACTCGGGGCCCTCGCAGCGGGCTCTCGGCGCGGTGACCGGCAGCCCGGCGAAGAAGGGGTGCGTGATTCCCGCGCTCGGGGACCGCACCGACACCTTCATGGACTCCTTCCGGCGCGCCCGCGAGGACTACCCGGCGGTGCGCACCGCGGCCACCCTCGACAGCGTCGACCAGACGGTGATCAACGAGTCCGGCGGGCAGTCGGGCCCGTACGAGGGCTCGTACATCACCGGCTGGTACCCGCCTGCGAGCGATGCGCGCTGGGGCGGCATGAAGAAGGTGATCCAGCAGCAGGCCTTCGGCGACAACCGCATCGACGCCGCGGACGCCGGCGTGCAGACGACCTGGATCGCCTACACCGTGTTCAAGGCCGTCGTCGATTCGCTGGGCAGCGGCGAGGTGACCTCTCAGACCGTGCGCAAGGCCCTCGACGACGGGCTGAAGGTCAACACGGGCGCACTCACGCCGACGCTGCAGTGGGGTTCCGAGAGCCGGCTGGCCGGCATCGGCTTCTCCCGCCTGGTCAACGCCGACGTGACCCTCCAGGTCGTACGGCAGGGTCAACTCGTGGCGGCGCAGAAGGGGTTCGTCGACATGACGAAGACGCTGCAGAGCGCGGACGTGAACTGACAGAGCGCGGGCACGGACCGAGGTCCGTGCCCCCCCGCGCGGCCCCCGCTGAGCCGCGGGGGGCCGCGGGGGCGGCTGGGGCCGGGTGTGGGCCTTAGAGTTG